>NZ_WWKH01000593.1:0-7087 GCF_009865595.1 Streptomyces sp. SID1328
CCGCCCAGGCGATCAGCACCGGCAACCAGCCGCTGTTCAAGATCGTCGGCTACCAGGACCTCCGGGTCACCAGCGGCAACTGCCCGGCGATCAACAACACCACCAGCCTGTCGCTCCAGGACTTCAACACCGCGATCAGCCAGTGCGTCGACCACCAGCGCCAGGTGGCCCTGGACAACCTGCTCAGCCGCTCGCTGCTGGCCCTGCTGGGCCTCGCGGTGATCGCCTTCGCGTTCGGCTACGCGATGGCCGGCCGGGTGCTCTCCCCGCTCGGCCGGATCACCCGCACCGCCCGCCAGGTGGCCGGGTCGGACCTCTCCCGCCGGATCGAGCTGGACGGCCCGGACGACGAGCTGAAGGAGCTTGCCGACACCTTCGACGACATGCTGGAGCGGCTCCAGCGGGCCTTCACCGCCCAGCAGCGCTTCGTCGGCAACGCCTCCCACGAACTGCGCACCCCGCTGGCGATCAACCGCACCCTGCTGGAGGTCCACCTCTCGGACCCGAACGCCCCGGTGGAGCTCCAGCAGCTCGGCAAGACCCTGCTGGCCACCAACGAGCGCAGCGAGCAACTGGTGGAGGGCCTGCTGCTGCTCGCCCGCAGCGACAACCAGATCGTCGAGCGGGGTCCGGTGGACCTCGCGGAGGTGGCCGGCCAGGCCATCGACCAGGTGCGCGGCGAGGCCGAGGCCCGGAGCGTGGAGATCCGCAGCGAGCTGGAGCCCGCCGTGGTGCGCGGCAACGGCGTGCTGCTGGAGCGCATCGCGCTCAACCTCGTACAGAACGCGGTGCGCTACAACCTGGCTCCGGACGAGACGCAGCGCGACGGCGGGGTGGCGGAGAGCGGCTGGGTGGAGGTCAGCACGGCGGTCGAGCACGGCCGCGCGGTGCTGACCGTGACCAACACCGGTCCCGTGGTGCCCGCGTACGAGATCGACAACCTCTTCGAGCCCTTCCGGCGGCTGCGCACGGAGCGTACGGGCAGCGACAAGGGGGTCGGGCTCGGGCTGTCCATCGTGCGGTCCGTGGCGCGGGCGCACGGCGGCCACATCGCGGCCGTGCCGCGTGAGGGCGGCGGTCTGGTGATGCGGGTGACGCTGCCGTTGTGACCGCCCTTGTCACAGATCCCGACACTCGCGGAGGATGTTCGCTTCGCGCGGAATTTTCCGAGCACCGAAAGAGGTTTTCCCTGTGTGATCAATCACATGGGCGGATTTCCAGCCATGCACTGTCTGTGATCATGACGGGGGTCGGAAAGCCGGGAAAATCCGGGTTTTCAAGGCTCCTGATCACGGGAAGTACACGATGAGGCGCCTTTGAGGTGCGGCATCCGAACCGTGTACGGTCCTCACCGCCATCCAACCCGATCACTCACGAGGAACCGGGTTGGGTGTCGATTGAGTAACAGACCTTGATGTGAGGCAAAATCTCCGCCTCAGGTCGGGCACAAGTCCGGCCTCTCACGCGTTACGTGCGCTGAAGACACCGCAGACACCCAGAGGGGGAGAGCGACACATGGCAACCGATTACGACACTCCACGCAAGACCGACGACGACGTCGACTCGGACAGTCTCGAAGAGCTGAAGGCCCGCCGGAACGACAAGTCCACCTCCGCGGTGGACGTCGACGAGTTCGAGGCCGCTGAGGGCCTCGAGCTGCCGGGCGCCGACCTCTCCAACGAGGAGCTGGCCGTCCGCGTGCTGCCCAAGCAGCAGGACGAGTTCACCTGCATGAGCTGCTTCCTGGTCCACCACCGCAGCCAGTTGGCCCGTGAGAAGAACGGCCAGCCGATCTGCCGCGACTGCGACTAGGGACGGGTCGGCCGTGACTGGCTCGACCCCTCCGCGGAAGCGCCGCTTCCACCTTCCGGGAGCGGACAAAGGGCTCTTCAAGGGCTCGCACGGCACACGTGACGAAGACGAGCGGGGCCCCGCCGGACCGGGGGCCTCGCTCGAACCGGCGTTTGAAACCGACGCGGCCAGGACGGGGGAGTCCCCCGGCCGCGCGGCGGCGATGCGCGCCCGCGCCCGCCTGCTGGCCCGCGAAGGCGCCCGCAGGGGCGGCACGCACGCCCGCGCGGGACTCGCCTACGTCGCCGACCGGGTCATCGACCTGGCCCCACGCGTCCCCGTACGCGACCTCGCGACCCTGCGCCGGCAGTTCCCGGGCCTCGGGCCCGAGCAGCTCGCCGACAAACTGGTGGCCGGAGCGGCCGCCGGTACCTCCACGGTCGGCGCCGGGATCGGCGCTGCCGCCATGCTCCCCGTACCGCCCGCCATGCCCACCGAGCTGGCCGCCGAGATCACCGGGGTGGCCGCGATCGAGCTGAAGCTCATCGCCGAACTCCACGAGGTCTACGGCCTGCGCCCGCCGGGCGGCCTCCGCGTCCGCAGCATCGCGTATCTGTCCTCCTGGTCGGGGGAGCGCGGCATCGACGTGATGAAGCCGGCGTCCATCGACGTCGCCCTCAGCGGCCGGATGAAGCGCGAACTGCGCCAGCAGGTCATGAAGCGCATGGTCCGGAACCTGCCCAACCTCATGCCGTTCATGGTCGGCGCCGCCGTCGGCGCGGTCATGAACCGCCGGGACACCCGCAAGCTCGCCGCACGCGTGCGGGCCGACCTGCGCAAGAGCCAGGTCCCCTGGGACAGGCTGGCCGACCTGCCGCCGCTGGAGGAGCCCGAGGACCCGCTGAGGATCACCGGATACCCGGAGGGCACCGGCAGCTGACGCCCCGCGAGGCTCAGGCGGCCGGGGCCTTCGCGCCCGCGATCGCCGCCGCCAGCTTCTCCGGCTCCCGCGTCGACAGGTACAGGTACGGCGTCGGGTCCTCGGGGTCGGTCACCTCGACCCGCAGCGCCGTCGGGATGTAGGCGCGCAGCAGCAGGAACGCGCGGACGTCGGCCTTGTAGGTGCGCCAGGCGCGGGCCCCCTCCGCGTCCAGCACCTCGGCCGCGCCGAGTGCCGACACCGGAATCCGCGCATCGCCCGCGATCAGCGCGTCGCCCACCACACGGATGCGCGGGGAGCCGTACGCGCTGGCCATCACCGCTGCGACGGCCGTGCCACCGACCAGACCGCCGAGCAGCGGCAGGGTGCCGAAGGGCAGCAGGATCAGGGCGAAGGAGAGGCCCACGAGCACGCTGATCAGCCACCACGAGCGCGGGGCGGTCAGGCGTTCTTCGTAGGGGGCGGCGGAGAGCTGCATGAGCCAAGCTTGGCACGGTGGACGGACATCCCGGACGCCGGGGCGGCGGCGTGGTGGCGGCCACAGGGCGGAGCGGTAAGGTCTGCGCCTGTGAGTTCAGCCAGTCTCCAGCCCCCCGCCGACGCGCAGCCCCCCGTCCGGCACCCCGACGCCCCCGCCCCCGGTGAGCCGCTCGGTGCCCACTACGAACACTGTTTCGGCTGCGGTCCCGGCCAGCCGCACGGGCTGCACCTGGAGGCACGAGCGGGCGACGGCGTCTCGCTGACCGCCGAGTTCACCGTCCAGCCCGCCCACCAGGGCGCCCCCGGCCTCGCGCACGGCGGGGTGCTGGCCACCGCCCTGGACGAGACCCTCGGCTCGCTGAACTGGCTGCTGCGCACCATCGCCGTCACCGGACGGCTGGAGACCGACTTCGTGGCTCCGGTGCCCGTCGGCACCGTGCTGCATCTGCAGGCGGAGGTCACCGCGGTCGCCGGACGCAAGATCTACTCCCGCGCTACCGGCCGCATCGGCGGCCCCGAGGGCCCCGTCGCCGTCCGCGCGGAGGCGCTGTTCGTCGAGGTGAAGGTCGACCACTTCACCGAACACGGCCGCGAGCAGGAGATCCGGGCCGCCATGAGCGACCCCGACCAGATCCGGCGCTCCCGCGCCTTCGAGGTGAACCCGTGAGCGCCCCGCTGGACGTCCGGCTCCGCCGCATCGACCCCGACGTACCGCTTCCGGCGTACGAGCACCCCGGTGACGCCGGGGCCGATCTGCGCACCACCGAGCGTTGCGAACTGAAGCCCGGTGAGCGGGCCGTGCTGCCCACGGGCGTGGCCATCGCGCTGCCCGAGGGGTACGCGGCCTTCGTGCACCCCCGCTCGGGGCTGGCGGCCCGCTGCGGAGTGGCGCTTGTGAACGCCCCAGGGACGGTTGATGCCGGGTACCGTGGAGAGATCAAGGTGATCGTGGTGAATCTCGATCCGCGCGACAGTGTGCGGTTCGAGCGCTTCGACCGGATTGCCCAACTGGTCGTCCAGCAGGTCGAGAGGGTCCGCTTCCAGGAGGTCGCGGAACTTCCCGGTTCGGTGAGGGCCGAGGGGGGCTTCGGGTCCACCGGAGGCCACGCCTCGGTGGACGGCTAGCGCGGCACGACGGTCCGGCCGCCACAGGTGGCCGGGCGGGTGGGAATCGATACGCTTCGGTCGTATCCGACCGGGAAGGACAGTGACGTGTTCGGACGTCGCAACAAGAAGGGTGCCGCCGAGGACGCGGCCGGCGAGGCCGAGCAGGTCGTCGACAGCGTCGACACCGAGGCGGAAGAGCAGACGCGGGTACGGCTCGAGCCCGAGCCGCGCCCCGACGGACCCTGGGACTCCACCGAGGTGCGCGACCCGGCCGAGGGCCGCGTCGACCTGGGCGGTCTGTTCGTACCCGGGGTCGACGGCATGGAACTGCGGGTCGAGGTCGCCGGTGACGCGATCGTCGCCGCGACCGTCGTACTGCGCGACAGCGCCGTCCAGCTCCAGGCGTTCGCCGCCCCCAAGCGCGAGGGCATCTGGGGCGAGGTCCGCGACGAGATCGCGAGCGGCATCACCCAGCAGGGCGGCATCGTCGACGAGGTCGAGGGCCCCCTCGGCTGGGAGCTGCGGGCCCAGGTGCCGGTGCAGCTCCCGGACGGCACGGGCGGCTTCCAGGTCGTGCGGTTCGTCGGCGTGGACGGCCCGCGCTGGTTCCTGCGCGGTGTGATCTCCGGCCAGGGCGCGGTGCAGCCGCAGGCGGCCGGGCTGCTGGAGCAGATCTTCCGGGACACGGTCGTGGTGCGCGGCGAGGGCCCGATGGCGCCCCGCGACCCGATCGTCCTCAAGCTGCCCAACGACGCCCAGATGGTCCCCGAGGGCGTCCAGCAGCAGGAGGAGGAGGGCTCCCGCTTCTCCGGCGGCATGGGCCAGCTCCAGCGCGGCCCGGAGATCACCGAGGTCCGCTGAGCCCGGAGACGGAGCAGAGGCCAGCCTGAGACACAGCTGAAGGGCCGTACCCCCGGGGGTGCGGCCCTTCGCGCGCGCCCGACGCGTCAGGGTTGCGTCAAAGCGTCCCGTCGCGCGGCCCCCCGTCCGCTTTGTCCGCACCGCCCGCCGTAAGGTCGACGCGGCGTAGGCGGCAGTCACCGGAAGACAATGGGGCCATGGCACGCGGCAAGCTTCGGATCTACCTCGGCGCGGCACCGGGCGTGGGCAAGACCTACGCCATGCTCGCCGAGGCCCACCGCCGCCTGGAGCGGGGCACCGACTGCGTGGTGGCGTACGTCGAGCACCACGGCCGCCCCCGTACCGAGACGCTGCTGCACGGCCTGGAGCAGGTGCCGCGCCGCCGGCTGGAGCACCGGGGCGCCTCCTTCGAGGAGATGGACGTCGACGCCGTACTGCGCCGCGCGCCCGCCGTCGCCCTGGTGGACGAACTCGCGCACACCAACGTGCCCGGCTCCCGCAACACCAAGCGCTGGCAGGACGTGGAGGAACTCCTCGCCGCCGGGACCGACGTCGTCTCCACCGTCAACATCCAGCACCTGGAGTCCCTCGGCGACGTGGTCGAGTCGATCACCGGGGTCCGCCAGCGCGAGACGGTGCCCGACGAGGTGGTCCGCAGGGCCGACCAGATCGAGCTGGTCGACATGTCCCCGCAGGCGCTGCGCCGCCGTATGGCCCACGGCAACGTCTACCAGCCCGACAAGGTCGACGCGGCCCTGTCCAACTACTTCCGCCCCGGCAACCTCACCGCCCTGCGCGAACTGGCCCTGCTGTGGGTGGCCGACCGGGTCGACGAGCATCTGAACGCCTACCGCAGCGAGCACCGGGTCTCCCGGATCTGGGGCTCCCGCGAGCGCATCGTGGTCGGCCTGACCGGCGGACCCGAGGGGCGCACCCTGATCCGCCGTGCCGCCCGGCTCGCCGAGAAGGGCGCCGGCGGCGAGGTGCTGGCGGTCTACATAGCCCGCAGCGACGGCCTCACCGCCGCCTCCCCGAAGGAACTCGCTCTCCAGCGCACCCTGGTGGAGGACCTCGGCGGTACCTTCCACCACGTGGTCGGCGACGACATACCCGCCGCCCTGCTGGCCTTCGCCCGCGGCGTCAACGCCACCCAGATCGTGCTCGGCTCCTCCCGCCGCAAGACATGGCAGTACGTCTTCGGACCCGGCGTCGGCGTCACCGTCGCACGGGAGTCCGGACCCGACCTCGACGTGCACATCGTCACCCACGAGGAGGTCGCCAAGGGCCGCGGCCTGCCCGTCGCCCGCGGCTCGCGGCTCGGCCGGGGCCGGATCGTCGCGGGCTGGGCGACCGCGCTGGCGGGCCCGGCGCTGCTGGCGCTGCTGCTCAACGCCGTCGACCTCGGCCTCGCCAACGACATGCTGCTGTTCCTGGCCCTGACGGTCGCCGCCGCCCTGCTCGGCGGACTGCTGCCCGCGCTCGCCTCGGCCGCGCTGGGCTCCCTGCTGCTGAACTTCTTCTACACCCCGCCCCTGCACCGGCTGACCGTCTCCGACCCGCGGAACATCGTCGCCATCGCTATCTTCTTCGGCGTCGGCATGGCGGTCGCCTCCGTGGTCGACCTCGCCGCCCGCCGCACCCACCAGGCGTCCCGGCTACGGGCCGAGTCTGAGATCCTCTCCTTCCTCGCCGGCAACGTCCTGCGCGGCGAGACGAGCCTGGAGGCGCTGCTGGAGCGGGTCCGGGAGACCTTCGCCATGGAGTCCGCCGCCCTGCTGGAACGGGCCGGCGACCTTCAGCCCTGGACCTGCGCGGGCCGCGCCGGACTCGGACCCCCGCTGGAGCGGCCCGAGGACGCCGACGTGGACATGCCGGTCGGCGACCACATGGCGCTCGCCCTCACCGGCC
>NZ_WWKH01000594.1:0-13236 GCF_009865595.1 Streptomyces sp. SID1328
GGCAGACGGGAATTGTCAGACAGGGCCTAGGCGGCGGGACGCGGCCGTGTCCGCCGCCCTTCCGGCGCCTCCCGGCGAGCGCCCGGCGACCGCGTTCCCTCCCCGTGGCTAGCTGATCCGCACGGTGACGCGGAACTCCTGGATGCCCTTGCAGGAGACCCCGCCGGGTGTGGTGGGCCGGGCGCACAGCGGGCGGCTGGAGGTCAGCTGGACGGTGCCGGTGGCGACGGCGCGGTAGGCGGCGGTGGCGTCACCCGGCTGGAGGACGAGCCCGGCGTTGATCGCGGTCAGCGCGTGGCCGCTCGTCCTGACCGGCTGCCAGGGGCGGGACCTGGTGCCGTCCAGGGTGAGCCGCAGCTCGCCGCCCCGCTTGAGGCAAACGGTCTTCCCGGCGGCGGAGGAGGTCAGCCGCGCCTGGTCCGCGCAGCCGCCCGAGCGCGAGGGAACGGCGGACGGCTTGGCCGACGCCGAGGGCGTGGACTCGCCCCCGCAGCCCGCGAGCAGCAGGAGCAGGGCCGTCGCCGCGAGGGCGCGGGACGTCGTACGGCGCATGGGGTCCGCCTCTCCGTCGTGGCCGGTGCCGTTCGGCACCGCTGGTGATGTGACGTACCACCGGCGCGATCGGCTCCCGGGCACCGCGGGTGTCCCGCGCGCGGACGGCTTCCGCGCGCGGGACGGGGGTGCTGGTGTGGTTCAGCTCGTGGTGACGGCGGTGTCGTCCACGACGAAGCTGGTCTGCTGGGAGGAGTCCTCCACGCCGCTGAACTTCACGGTGACCGTCTGGCCCGCGAAGGACGACAGGTCGAAGGTCTTCTGCGCGTACCCGGAGGCGGCGTTGACGTTGGAGTACGTCGCCAGGGTGGTCGAACCGGCGGTCACGGTCAGCTTGTCGTACGCGGTGCTGCCCGTCTCGGCGGTGTCGATGTGCAGGTAGAAGGTGAAGCTGGCCCGGCAGCCGGCGGGGATCGTCACCGGCTGGGAGAGCGTGTCGGTGTGGCTGGAGCCGTAGCCGTCGAGCCACGCCTTGTACGAACCGGCGTGCGCGGCCTCGCCGCTGTCGGTGTTGATGACCCCGCTGCTCGCGGTCCAGGTGGTGTTGCCGGTCTCGAAGCCGGGGTTGCCGAGCAACTGCGCCGAGGTGCAGGTGCCGCCGCCCCCGCCGGAGCCGCCGGAGGTGAAGGCGGCCGTGCCGTTGGGGGTGCCCCAGCCGGTCGGGCCGTCGTACCCGGCGCGCGCGGTGCAGAAGTACGAGGTGGCGCAGGAGCCGTTGCTGCCGCTGGTCACGTCGTTGAGGTTCGCGGTGTGGCTGTAGGGGTACTGCGCCGGGTAGTCCGTGGCGCCCGGAGTGCCCGCGAGGGCGTAGACGCCGGCGATGATCGGGGCGGAGGCGCTGGTGCCGCCGTAGACCGCCCAGCCGGAGCCGCCGTAGGTGTCGTAGACGGCGACGCCGGTGGCCGGGTCGGCGACGGCGGAGACGTCGGCCTCCATGCGCTTGGCGCAGCCGGTGTCGGTCTGCCAGGCGGGCTTCGGGTCGTAGGCGGAGCAGCCGGAGCCGGTGCCCTCGGTGGCGCTGGTGTGCCAGACGGACTCGCTCCAGCCGCGGGAGTTGGACGCGGTGGTGAGCGCGGTACCGCCGACGGCGGTCACGTACTGCGAGGTCGCCGGGTACTCGGCGCCATAGGCGGAGTCACCGGCGGAGACGGTGATGGCGACGCCCGGGTGCTTGAAGTACTGGGTGTCCTCGGTGGTCTGGCCGGACGCCTCGGAGCCGCCCCAGCTGTTGGAGACGAACTTGGCGCCGAGGGAGACGGCCTCGTTCTCGGCGATGCCGAGGTCGGTGTCGTTGGCGGAGCTGGCCTCGACCAGGATGATCTTGCAGTTGGGGCAGACCGCGCTGACCATGTCGAGGTCCAGCGCCTCCTCACCCGCCCAGCCCGTGTCGTTGGTGGGCAGCGAGGTGGCGGAGCCGGTCTGGCTGACCTGCTTGAAGCAGCCGTTGGCCTTGGTGCACGAGGAGAGGCCGTAGGTGGAGCGGTACGTGCCCAGGTCGGCCTCGGCGTTGGGGTCGTTGTAGGCGTCGACCACGGCGACCGTCATGCCGGAACCGCCGGTGGAGGGCAGGCCGTAGGCGCTGTGCAGGTTGGCCGGGGAGAGGCCGGAGGGGGTGGCGGCGGCGACCGCGGAGGCGAGCCGCTGCTTGATGTCGGTGCGGCGCTGGGCGAAGCAGGAGGCCTGGCCGGGGTGGGCGGTGGCGCACAGATGGGTGGTGGGGACCTTCTGGCCGGCCTTGCCCGTGGGGTGGAAGGTCTGCCGGTCCGGGTCGGTCAGCGCCTTGTGGTTCTGGGCGGCGTGCGAGGTGGCGGGGGACGTGGCCGGGGCGGCGGGTCCGGCCGAGGCCGTGGGGGCCGCGGTGAATCCGGCGACGGAGAGGGCGAGGGCGGGGAGGGCGACGGCGAGGAGTCTGGGCAGACTCCGTCTCCGCCCGCCGGTGCGTGTCTCACGCATGGGGAAACTGCCTCCATGGGGGAAGTGGGGTTCTCGCACTGGATTGGCAGGCACGTGACGCGCGTAGCGGCGGCAGAGCGCGGTCATGGGCATGACACTCTCAGGCGCCCGGCATGTCGATGAACGTGACATGACAGATCGCGGGAGGAACGTAGCCCCGGCGTGCGGAGACCCGGCAGTACCGCACGGAAATCTTTGCCCCGCCATAGAAAGCGGTTGGCCCCCTCATAGGAGGGGGCTGACGCGGTCTTGTGAGCTTCCCGGGTTTGACCGGAAGAAGCCTTGCGGGGAGCGGCCGGAGGAGGGTCAGGCCCAGAGCTGGCCGTGCAGCGTCTCGACCGCCTCTTCGGTGGTGGCGGCGGTGTAGACCCCGGTGGAGAGGTACTTCCAGCCGCCGTCGGCGACGACGAAGACGATGTCGGCGCTCTCCCCCGCCTTGACCGCCTTGCGGCCCACCCCGAGCGCCGCGTGCAGCACCGCGCCGGTGGAGACGCCCGCGAAGATGCCCTCCTGCTGGAGCAGCTCACGGGTACGGGCCACCGCGTCCGCCGAACCGACGGAGAACCGGGTGGTGAGCACCGAGGCGTCGTACAGCTCGGGCACGAAGCCCTCGTCGAGGTTGCGCAGGCCGTACACCAGGTCGTCGTAGCGCGGTTCGGCGGCGACGATCTTCACGTCCGGCTTCTGCTCGCGCAGGTAGCGGCCGACGCCCATCAGGGTGCCGGTGGTGCCGAGACCGGCGACGAAGTGGGTGACGGAGGGCAGGTCGGCCAGGATCTCGGGGCCGGTGCCGGCGTAGTGGGCGCCCGCGTTGTCGGGGTTCCCGTACTGGTAGAGCATCACCCAGTCCGGGTGCTCGGCGGCCAGCTCCTTGGCGACCCGGACGGCGGTGTTGGAGCCACCGGCCGCCGGGGACGGGATGATCTCCGCGCCCCACATGCCGAGCAGGTCACGGCGCTCGCGGGAGGTGTTCTCCGGCATCACGCACACCATGCGGTAGCCCTTGAGCTTGGCGGCCATGGCGAGCGAGATACCGGTGTTGCCCGAGGTGGGCTCCAGGATGGTGCAGCCGGGGGTGAGCCGGCCGTCCTTCTCCGCCTGCTCGATCATGTGCAGGGCGGGCCGGTCCTTGACGGAGCCGGTGGGATTGCGGTCCTCCAGCTTGGCCCAGATCCGGACGTCGGGGGACGGCGAGAGCCGCGGCAGGCGCACCAGGGGGGTGTTGCCCACCGCGGCCAGCGGGGAGTCGTAACGCATCGGAGCGCGGCGGCCGATCAGACCATGCCGCCGGCCACGGCCGGCAGGATGGTCACGGTGTCGCCGTCGGACAGCTTGGTCTCGATGCCGTCGACGAAGCGGACGTCCTCGTCGTTCAGGTACACGTTGACGAAGCGGCGCAGCTGGCCGCCGTCCACCACACGCCCCTGGATGCCCGCGTGCCGGGTCTCGAGGTCGGCGAACAGGTCGGCGAGGGTCTCCCCGGTGCCTTCGACCGCCTTCTGGCCGTCGGTGTACTGGCGGAGGATGGTCGGGATACGGACCTCGATGGCCATGGTTGCGGGCTCCTGTTCGAAGGTGTTCGTCGGGGCTGCGGCTCGGTACGTCAGCAGAAGGCGCGCACCACAGTCAGAACCATGGGCTCATCGTATCGATTCCCGGTCCACCGACCGGAATCCTGTCCCGGATGGCGGACGGTAGGCGACCGGGGAGTGGGATCAGTATGCCTCGACGACCTTGACCTCCTCCTCGGAGACCGCTCCGTCCAGGATGCGGAACGAGCGGAACTGGAAGTCGCCGAGGCCGTCGGCGTCCGCCGTGGAGACCAGGACGTAGTGCGCGCCGGGTTCGTTCGCGTAGCCGATGTCGGTCCGGGACGGGTACGCCTCGGTGGCGGTGTGGGAGTGGTAGATGACCACCGGCTCCTCGTCGCGGTCGTCCATCTCCCGGTAGAGCTTCAGCAGGTCCTGGGAGTCGAACTCGTAGAACGTGGGCGAGCGGGCGGCGTTCAGCATCGGGATGAACCGCTCGGGGCGCCCGGTGCCCTCCGGCCCGGCCACCACACCGCACGCCTCGTCGGGGTGGTCCTCGCGGGCGTGGGCGACGATCCGGTCGTACAGGTCCTGGGTGATGGTCAGCATGCGGGCCAGGATAGGGGGACGGGCCGTCCCGTACCGCAGTGCGGTACGGGACGGCCCGCATGGCGGACGCCTTGAGCGGCGGCCGCCGGGGGTGCCACGAGTACTCCCGACGGCCAGGCGTCCTGGATGGTCCCCTGGCGGGTCTAGCCCACCTTCTCCAGCGCCGGCTCGTCACGCTCGCCGCTCTGCGGCGTGCGGGACTTCATGACCTTCCAGCCGATGCCGAGCGCGACGGCCCAGACGGCCATCACGTACAGGCAGACGCGGGAGTCGGCATCGTACGCGATCAGGCCGGTGACGAAGAGCAGGAAGGCGATGGCGATGTACGAGCAGACCGAGCCGCCCGGCGCCGGGAAGGACGAGGCGGGCAGCTTGCCCGCGACGACCGCGCGGCGGTAGAGCACATGGCTGATCAGGATCATCAGCCAGGTCCAGATGCCCGCGGCGGTGGCGACGGAGGTGACGTAGCCGAACGCCTTCTCCGGGACCACGTAGTTCAGCACCACGCCGATGCCCATGAACAGCACCGAGACGGTGATGCCGAGCGCCGGGGTCTTGGTGGAGGACAGCTTGGCGAAGACGCGCGGGGCCTCGCCGTTGTCCGCCAGGGTGCGCAGCATGCGGCCCGTGGAGTACATGCCGGAGTTGCAGGAGGACAGGGCGGCGGTGAGGACGACGAAGTTCACGATGCCCGCGCCGGCCGGGATGCCGATCACCGCGAACGCCTTCACGAACGGGCTGACGCCCGGCGCGAACTCCGTCCACTTGACCACGCAGAGGATGACGGTGAGGGCACCGACGTAGAAGAGGGCGATGCGCCAGGGCAGGGTGTTGATCGCCTTGGGCAGCGTCTTCTCCGGGTCCTCGGACTCGCCGGCGGTGACGCCGACCAGCTCGACCGCGAGGTAGGCGAACATGACGCCCTGGAGGGTCATCAGCGAGGAGCCGATGCCCTTGGGGAAGAAGCCGTCGAACTGGTACAGGTTGGCCACCGAGGCGGTGTCGCCGGCGGCGCTGAAGCCGAAGGTCAGCACGCCGAGGCCGATGACGATCATGCCGATCAGGGCGGTGACCTTGACCATCGAGAACCAGAACTCCAGCTCACCGAAGAGCTTCACGGAGATCAGGTTGACGCCGAACAGGACCACCAGGAAGACCAGCGCCGTGACCCACCGTGGGACGGCCGGGAACCAGTAGTTGACATAGATGGCGGCGGCCGTCAGCTCGGCCATGCCGGTCACGACCCACATCAGCCAGTACGTCCAGCCGGTGAAGTAACCGAAGAAGTCGCCGAGGAATTCACGCGAGTACTCGGCGAACGAGCCCGACACCGGGCGGTAGAGCAGCAGCTCGCCCAGGGCTCGCATGATGAAGAAGATGATCACGCCCGCGAGGGCGTACATGAGGATGAGGCTGGGACCGGCCTTGGCGATGTTCGCCCCGGCTCCCAGGAACAGACCGACTCCGACGGCGCCACCAATGGCGATCATCTGGACCTGCCGGCTGCCGAGCCCTCGCTCGTAACCCTCTTCAGGGGCTTCGGTGACCTTCTCAGAGGCCATGGTGGTGCGCCTTTCTCCATGCCGACCCGCGGCCTTCACTCGGCCTCGGATCGGGTCTCGATCCCCCCGGAACTGATGGAGTGAGCAGGTCATCGACCCGCTCGTGCCTGGCCGGCGGTCGCCGGCTCGGTGGCGCACCCGGCCGGACATGGGTGGTGTCCGCCGGGCGGTCGTGAAGATTTATCACGGCCGCAATATTGAGCAAAGGGGGGCCCTGTGGCGCACCACACAGGAAGAACCGGACAAAGTACGCCCAAATGCGTCAAAAGCGGCCGCAACGGTAACGCGATCGTTATCCGGAGTTGAGCGTCCTCTGAGCGAACGCGTAAGAGACGCTTACGGCATCAGCGTCGAGACGAGGGTCTCCTGGAGGCCGCCGAGCCAGAGGTAGGCCAGCACCATGGGCTTGCGCGGGTCCTGGTCCGGGAGGCGGTACAGCGGGTCCGTGTCCTCCTCGTCGGAGATCTCCAGCCGGGAGCCTATGGCCAGGCGCAGGTCGTTCAGCGCGGAGAGCCACTGCCGGGACCGCTCGGGCGACAGCTTGAGCACCGCCTCGCCCCCCTCGGCCGAGGACGCGAGCTGGTCCAGGGTGCGGATGACCGCGAGCGCGTTCTCCCGCTTGCCGGCCCGGAGGTCGTTCTCGGTGTAGCGGCGGAACTCGGCGGAGTGCGCGCGCCGCTCCTCGGCCTCGGCCAGGTCGGCCGGCTCCTGCTCCGGGTCGGTGTAGGCGTCCGGGAACAGCCGGCGCAGCACCGGGTCGGCCGGCGGCTCGCTGGGGCCCTCGGCGAACAGCTCGGCGAGCGGGTCGCCGCCGGCGTCCTCGGCGGGGCCGGGTCCGATCAGCTCCAGGAGCTGGACGGCCAGCGAGCGGATGATGGAGATCTCGACGTCGTCGAGGGCGACGGTCGCGCCGCCGCCGGGGAGCGGTTCGAAGTGTCCGGGCATGTGTGTCGGTTTACTTCCGGTCCTGCTGGAGGGTGGCCCACAGTCCGTAGCCGTGCATCGCCTGCACGTCGCGCTCCATCTCCTCGCGGCTCCCGCTGGAGACGACCGCCCGGCCCTTGTGGTGGACGTCGAGCATGAGCTCGGTGGCCTTGTCCTTCGAGTAGCCGAAGTACGTCTGGAAGACGTAGGTCACGTAACTCATGAGGTTGACCGGATCATTGTGGACGATCGTGATCCAGGGGACGTCCGGCTCGGGTACGGCGAAGGTCTCCTCCGCCGATTCGGTGCGTTCGATCTCTACGGGCGCGGGTGACGTCACAACAGCCATGCTGCCACGCACCCCAGAAATCGTCACACTGACGAAATGGGAGTACGCTTCATCGTCATGAACACAGCGGACCTTGGGCTGCCGGTCGAAGTCCCGTCGACGGCGCTCTTCACGGACCAGTACGAGCTGACCATGCTGCAAGCCGCCCTGAAGGCCGGGACGGCCGAGCGGCGCAGCGTGTTCGAGGTCTTCACCCGCCGCCTGCCGCACGGCCGCCGCTACGGCGTGGTCGCGGGCACCGGCCGGGTGCTGGACGCGGTGACGAACTTCCGCTTCGACGCGCGGATGCTCGCCTTCCTGGGCGAGCGGGGGATCGTCGACGAGCCGACCCTGAAGTGGCTCGCGGACTACCGCTTCCAGGGCGACATCTGGGGCTACCCGGAGGGCGAGGTGTACTTCCCCGGCTCGCCGCTGCTGCGGGTCGAGGGCAGCTTCGCGGAGTGCGTGCTGCTGGAGACGGTGATCCTCTCCATCCTCAACCACGACTCGGCCATCGCGGCCGCCGCCTCCCGGATGTCCTCCGCCGCGGGCGGGCGGCCGCTGATCGAGATGGGCGCCCGCCGCACCCACGAGCTGGCCGCCGTCGCCGCGGCGCGCGCCGCCTACGTGGGCGGTTTCTCCACCACCTCCGACCTCGCGGCGGGCTTCCGGTACGGCATCCCGACCGTGGGCACCTCCGCGCACGCCTTCACCCTGCTGCACGACCAGGAGCGGGACGCCTTCCGCGCCCAGGTCGACGCGCTCGGCCCGGACACCACCCTGCTGGTGGACACCTACGACGTCGAGGAGGCCGTCCGTACGGCGGTGGAGGTGGCCGGTCCCGGCCTGGGCGCGGTACGGATCGACTCCGGCGACCTGCTGCTGGTCGCGCACCGGGTGCGGCAGCAGCTCGACGAGCTCGGCGCGACGAAGACCCGGATCGTGGTCACCTCCGACCTGGACGAGTACGCCATCGCCTCGCTGGCGGCGGCGCCGGTGGACGCGTACGGGGTGGGCACGCAGCTGGTCACCGGCTCCGGGCATCCGACCTGCTCGATGGTCTACAAGCTGGTCGCCCGTGCCGAGTCCGCCGATCCCGCCGCCGAGCTGGTGCCGGTGGCGAAGAAGTCCAGCGGCGGGAAGACCTCCATCGGCGGCCGCAAGTGGGCGGCGCGGCGGCTGGACAAGTACGGCGTCGCGGAGGCCGAGGTCGTGGGCACCGGGGCGGTGCCGGAGGAGCTGGCCGACCGGCAGTTGCTGGTGGAGCTGGTCAAGGGGGGCGAGGTCGTCGCCCGCGAGCCGCTGGACGCGGCGCGCGAGCGGCACATCGCGGCGCGGGGCAACCTTCCGCTGTCCGCGACGCAGCTCTCGCGCGGGGAGCCCGTCATTCCGACGGAGTACCTGCACCTGCCCTCGGGTAGCTAGTGCGGGAGGCCGGAAGTCTCTAGGCTCGATTCCTTGGACCCCACTCGAAGGACACCACCATGCGCCGCGCCTTGATCGTCGTAGACGTGCAGAACGACTTCTGCGAAGGGGGCAGTCTCGCGGTGGCCGGCGGTGCGGATGTGGCCGCCGCGATCACCGAGCTGATCGGTCAGGCGGCCGGGTCCGGGTACCGGCACGTGGTGGCCACCCGCGATCACCACATCGCGCCGGGCGGTCACTTCGCGGACAACCCGGACTACGTCCACTCCTGGCCCGCGCACTGCGTCGCGGGCACGGAGGGCGTGGGCTTCCACCCCAACTTCGCCCCGGCGGTCGCCTCCGGCGCGGTCGACGCGGTCTTCGACAAGGGTGCGTACTCCGCCGCGTACAGCGGCTTCGAGGGCACGGACGAGAACGGGCAGTCCCTCGCGGACTGGCTCCGGGTGCGGGAGGTGGAAGAGGTCGACGTGGTCGGCATCGCCACGGACCACTGCGTACGGGCCACCGCGCTGGACGCGGCCGCCGAGGGATTCCGCACGCATGTCCTGCTGGACCTGACGGCAGGGGTGGCCCGGCAGACAACGGACAAGGCGCTGGAGTCCCTCCGGGAGGCGGGCGTCCAACTGACCGGCAAGCCGGTGGTCAACGCGTAGTCCAGCCCGGGGGCCCGCCGTGCCCGCACACCGCTAACGGCCGAGAATCTCTCGGGCGAGCACACGGGCCCGCTCCCACCCCTCGTCCTCGGCGAGAGCCGCCACGCTCCAGTGGTCCACCGTGCGGTCGTCGGACATCTCCTCGAAGATCTCGTCGATGGCCCGCAGGCCGGGCACGAGCCCCTCCCCGAGCCGCCAGACGTCGTCGAACATGAGCGCGATCTCATCGGTCCCCACGCCGACCCGCAGCACCCACTCCCGCTGCTCCTCGGCAGAGGCGGCCACCAGCACAAGCGCCTCCCGCACCAGCCTCACCCGCCGAGCGGCATCCCCCTGATCCATCCGGCAGACGCTATCGCTGAACCACCGAGGATCGCAGCGCCCGGATGGGCCGCCACAGCCCCGTGCCCTCGGTCGGCGCCGTGCGCCATATGAGGCCGTCGGGGTGGTGGAGGACGGCGGTCACCTCGTCCGGGGTGGGCGGGGCGGTGTTGCCGCGCAGGAACACGGACCACAGGCCGAGATTCCGCAGCCGGGTCAGGGCCCGCGCACGATTCCCCGCATGGACGAGAACCCGTACCCCGGCGGCGCCGTGCGGCAGGTTCACCGCTACCACGACCGTCCCACCGGGCAGCTTGCAGAATCCTCCTGCGGCCATGCGGTCACATCCCCGTTCAGTCAGGTGTCAATAAGCGATCCACAGGACGCACCTAAACACGATCGGCGGCGACCCGCCAGGGGGTCACCGCCGATACGTCTCTGACCTGCGAAGATGTCGCTTACTTCGCTGCGGGGCCGACTTCCAGCTCGATCGTGGAGCCGTCCTCCGCCTGCTTCTTGATCTTGATCTTGGTGTTGGTGTCAGTGACCTTCACACCACCGGTGGGGTTCGACGGGTCCCAGTACGTGTTGGTGCGGTCGTTGAAGACCGACACCCCGTTCTGCGCCTTGATCTTCGTCGCCTTGCCCGCCTTGTGCAGCGTGATGCCGTCCGTCGGGTCCAGCGAGAACGGCGAGTCGTACGCCTGCATCCGGTTCCGCAGCAGCGTCCCGTCGGACCACTTCAGCGCCTTCGGGTGGGCGTCGACCGGCAGGATCAGACCGGTACCGGGGTGCGCGTCCGCGTTGGTGTTGTTGTCCGCCTGGGAGGTGTCCCACTTCCAGATCAACAGGCCGTCCTGGTACGGGTAGTGCTCCACCCAGTCGGGCCGGTCGGTGCCGGTGAAGCCGAAGTTGTACGGGCCGGTCTTCAGCGTCTTGTCGTACGACACGTACTGGCGGTTCTCCGCGAGGTAGTACTGCGCGTAGTCCTTGGTGAAGGAGGCGCCGATGCGGGAGAACCCGCTCGCGGCCCAAGCGGCGTCAGCCGTCTCGGCGTTGTCGGAGAACAGCGGCGTACCGTCAGCGGTGACCGTGATCTCGTCGGCCGCGAAGCCCTTCAGCGCCACGCCACCGTCGGTCTGGTAGCGGAAGCGGAGCTGGATCTTCTGGCCCGCGTAGGCGTCCAGCGAGTACGACAGCTTCTTGTAGCCGTCCACCGTGCCGGTCAGCGCGGGCTTGTCGGAGCCGTCGCGCGGGATCGGCTGCCCGTCCACCGTGCCGTCCAGGGCGGTCCAGTTGGCGCCGTCCGTGGAGACCTCGGCGTAGAGGTAGTCGTAGCCGGCCTCGATGTCGTACCAGCCGTCCAGGCCCAGCGTGGCCTTGGACTTTCCGGTCAGGTCGACCGAACGGGTCAGCGTGTTCTTGAGGTTGTCACCGCTGCCGCTCCACCACTGGGTCGCGCCCTGGGCCGGGGTGACGATCTCGGTCTTGACCGCCTTGTCCGGCAGCGTGACCAACAGGGCCTGGCGGTACTTGGTGTTGTACTCCGCGAGACCGAGCTTGTGCCAGGAGGAGACGCCCGCCTTGGCGGTGTCGTAGGTCAGCCAGCCGAGCTGGAGCTTGTCCCACGCGTTCATGTCGCCGGGCAGGTCTCCGATGGAGTCCTTGCCGGTGCCGAGCCAGGAACCGGAGGACATCAGGGTCCAGAAACCGGTGGAGTTGTCGCCGCCGGCGGTGTCGTACTCGTCCGGCAGGCCGAGGTCGTGGCCGTACTCGTGGGCGAAGACGCCGAGTCCGCCGTTCTCCGGCTGGATGGTGTAGTCGCCGACCCAGATACCCGTGTCGCCCACCGGAGCGCCGCCGAGCTTGTTGCCGGCCGGGCCGGTCGCGCCCGCGTCCGTGCCGAACGCGTACCAGCGGTGCGCCCAGATGGCGTTCTCGCCCTCGGCGCCGCCGCCCGCGGACTCGTCCTCACCGGCGTGCACGATCTGGAAGTGGTCGACGTAGCCGTCCGGCTCGTTGAAGTCGCCGTCGCCGTCGTAGTCGTAGCGGTCCCACTGGTCGTACTGGGCCAGGTCGGCCTTGATGGCGGCGTCCGTCTTGCCGGCCGCCTTCTGACCGGCGACCCAGGACTTCAGACCGTCGCTGACCACGTTCCAGACGCTGGTGCAGTTGGTCTGGCCGCAGGCGTTGTTGCCGTAACGGGCCTCGTTGTAGGGCACCTTGACCCAGTCCGAGACCTCGCCCTCGACCGAGTAGCGGCCCGAGGACTGCTTCTCGTAGTACTTCTTCAGGGACTCGGTCTTGGCACCGGTGCCGAAGTAGAGGTCCTGGTAGTGCTGCTGGTTGTAGTCCGCCTGCCAGGCCGTGGAGTTGTCCTTCGTGCGGTCCGGCGCGGCGATCTTGTTGTGCAGCGGGCCGGGGGTGCCGCCGAACTTGGGGTCCGTCTGGTCCCCGAACTCCACCAGGATGGTGAAGATCTTGTCGGTCTTCTCCCGGCTCAGCTCGACGTACTTGCTGTCGCCCTTCTTGCTCTTGAGCTGGACGACCTTGGAGCCGTTGCGCTCCTTCGCCGTGGCCTTGCCGGCGATGAGCTGGTTCAGGGCCTCCTGGCGCTGAGCCTCCTGGGTCTTGCTCAGCGGGCCGTCGAGGTCGTGCTCCCGCTGTCCGGCCGGGGCCGGGTCGTGCCGGTTCTCGGCCGCCGGGCGGGCCATCGTGCCGGCCTCGGCCACGGCGAACGTGGCGAAGGTGGCGGACGACGCCGCGAGGGCCACGCCTATCGCTGCGGCTCTGAACGTCCAGGGTCTGCTGGTCACTTGAGATCCTCCCCCGCGCCGCGCGCACGGCAGGAGGGTTCCGGACCTTGGAAGATTCCGTGCGCGCACGATCAACGCGTGTAGTCAAGTGCCGTAATTTGACTAGAGGTTCTCCAGAAAAGACAGACCTTGACTTGAGCAGGACAAGTGCACTATGCGGAGTTGGTGTCCGCTTTACGAACACGTGCTACGGCAGAACGGGCGCGCGCATCACCCCAGTTCGCGTGGGTCATGACTCCGTGCGCCCCCTGTGCACCGCCCCCTGGGGTGAGGCGGGGCTTACCTGGCACAGGACTCGGGCATGCACGCGAATAGAGCCGAAACGGCGCCCCCGCACACCCCCTACCCCGTCTTCCGAGGACACGATTGCCATGCCTCGTCCGACCGTCGCACAGCTCGTCTACGGTTCCTGCACCGTGATCCTCTCCACCGTCGCCATGCTGGCCCTGTCCCAGACCAGTTCGGGCATCGGTGTCGCCGTCATCGCGCTGGCCGCGCTCGCGCTCGGACTGCTGGTCGCCATGACGGTGCCGCTGCCCCGGCCGCGCCCGGCCCGCTCCGCCG
>NZ_WWKH01000595.1:0-3449 GCF_009865595.1 Streptomyces sp. SID1328
CGGGGGCGAGGCCGGTGTCGAAGATGAACGTCCGCGCGGTGTTGACCAGATGGCCGATCACCCGTGCCGGCCCCAGCACCACCCCGCCCTGGCTGCCCAGCGACTTGGACAGCGTGGCCGTGACCACCACGTCGGCCGCACCCGCGAGCCCGGCCGCGTGGGCCGCGCCCCGGCCGCCCTCCCCCAGGACGCCGAGGCCATGGGCGTCGTCCACGACCAGTCCGGCGCCGTGTTCCCGGCAGGCTTCGGCCAGCGAGCGCAGGGGGGCGGCGTCACCGTCGACGGAGAACACCGTGTCGGAGACGGCGATCGCCTCCCCCTGATGGGTCGCCAGGGCCTTGGCCGTGGCCTCCGGGTCGGCGTGTCCCACGACCTGGGTGGTGCCGCGCGCGAGGCGGCAGCCGTCGATCAGGGAGGCGTGGTTGCCCGCGTCGGAGACGATCAGCGAGCCGTGCGGGCCGAGCGCGGTGACGGCGGCGAGATTGGCCGCGTAGCCGGAGGACAGCACCAGGGCCGCCTCGAAGCCGCAGAACTCGGCGAGTTCGGTCTCCAGGCGGGCGTGCAGCTCGGTGGTGCCGGTGACCAGCCGGGAGCCGGTGGCCCCGCCGCCCCAGGTCCGGGCCGCCGCGGCCGCGCCCTCGACGACCTCGGGGTGGCGGGCAAGGCCCAGGTAGTCGTTGCTCGCCAGGTCCAGCAGGGGCGAGTCGGCGGGCCGGGGGCGCAGGGTCCGCAGGAGTCCGGCGCGGCGCCGCGCCTCGGCCTGCTCGTCGATCCAGCCGAACGCCATGGCTCCTCCGGGGGCTTGCTCTGGTGGGCGCTTTTGTAGACAACAGACAGACACTAGCGGCGCGGGGAGCCGCCCATGATGTGGCAATACCCACACGGTGAACCTCGCTCGTTGTGCGAAGTCTCCTTGGCCCCGAGCGGTCGGGTAGGACAGGATCAAGCCTCATGGACCTGCTGAACACGCTGGTGGACAAGGGACTGCGGCGCGAGACGCCGACCCGCGAGGAAGCGCTCGCCGTGCTCGCCACCTCCGACGACGACCTGCTCGATGTGGTGACCGCGGCCGGCAAGGTGCGGCGGCACTGGTTCGGCCGCAGGGTGAAACTCAACTATCTGGTCAACCTCAAGTCGGGCCTGTGCCCGGAGGACTGCTCCTATTGCTCGCAGCGGCTGGGCTCCACGGCGGGCATCCTCAAGTACACCTGGCTCAAGCCCGACCAGGCGTCCGAGGCGGCGGCCGCGGGCCTCGCCGGAGGCGCCAAGCGGGTGTGCCTGGTGGCGTCCGGGCGCGGCCCCACCGACCGGGACGTGGACCGGGTCTCCGACACCATCAAGGCCATCAAGGAGCGGCACGAGGACGTCGAGGTGTGCGCCTGCCTCGGTCTGCTCTCCGACGGCCAGGCGGAGCGGCTGCGCGCGGCGGGCGCGGACGCCTACAACCACAACCTCAACACCTCCGAGGCGACCTACGGCGACATCACCACCACCCACACCTACGCCGACCGGGTGGACACGGTGCACAAGGCGCACGCGGCCGGGCTGTCCGCCTGCTCGGGTCTGATCGCGGGCATGGGTGAGCGCGACGAGGACCTGGTGGACGTGGTGTTCGCGCTGCGCGAGCTGGACCCGGACTCCGTTCCGGTGAACTTCCTGATCCCGTTCGAGGGCACCCCGCTGGCCAAGGAGTGGAACCTCACCCCGCAGCGGTGTCTGCGCATCCTGGCGATGGTCCGCTTCGTCTGCCCGGACGTGGAGGTGCGGATCGCGGGCGGCCGTGAGGTGCACCTGCGCTCGCTCCAGCCGCTGGCGCTGCACCTGGCCAACTCGATCTTCCTCGGGGACTACCTGACCAGTGAGGGCCAGGCGGGCAAGGCCGACCTGGAGATGATCGCGGACGCCGGGTTCGAGGTGGAGGGCGCGGACGAGGTGACGCTGCCGGAGCACCGGGCGGCGGCGGTCGGAGGCGGCTGCGGGTCGGGCGCGGAGCAGGCCGGGTGCGGTTCGCACGCCGGGGGCGGCGTCTGCGGTACGGCCACGGTCGCGGCCGACGCGCCCGCCTCCGCCGAGCCGCGTACCGATCTGGTCGCCGTGCGCCGCCGGGGTGCCGGGACGGACCTCGCGCCCAATGCCTGATCCGGGTACGGCCGAGCTGCTGGAGCTGGACCGGCGGCATGTGTGGCATCCGTACGGTCCGATGCCGGGCCGGAGCGAACCGCTCGTCGTGGAATCGGCGAGCGGGGTCCGGCTGCGGCTGGCGGACGGCGTGGAGCTGGTCGACGGTATGTCGTCCTGGTGGTCGGCGATCCACGGGTACCGCCACCCGGTGCTGGACGAGGCGGCGCGTGCACAGCTGGGGCGGATGAGCCATGTGATGTTCGGCGGACTCACTCACGAGCCCGCCGTACGGCTGGCGAAGCTCCTTGTCGACATGTCGCCCGAGGGGCTCGAGCACGTCTTCCTCGCGGACTCCGGGTCGGTGTCCGTCGAGGTGGCCGTCAAGATGTGCCTCCAGTACTGGCGTTCGCTCGGCCGTCCGGGCAAGCGGCGCCTGCTGACCTGGCGTGGCGGCTACCACGGCGACACCTGGCACCCCATGTCGGTGTGCGACCCGGAGGGCGGCATGCACGGGCTGTGGTCCGGCGCGCTGCCCCGCCAGGTCTTCGCGGACGCACCGCCCGCCGCCTACGAGGAGGCGTACGCGGAGCATCTGCGGTCCATGATCGAGCGGCATGCGGACGAACTGGCCGCGGTGATCGTGGAGCCGGTGGTGCAGGGCGCGGGCGGGATGCGGTTCCACTCCCCCGCGTATCTGCGCGTGCTGCGCGAGGCGTGCGACGCGCACGACGTGCTGCTGGTGTTCGACGAGATCGCCACCGGCTTCGGGCGTACGGGCGCGCTGTTCGCGGCGGAGCACGCGGCGGTCCCGCCCGATGTGATGTGCGTGGGCAAGGCGCTGACCGGCGGTTATCTCACCCTGGCGGCCACCTTGTGCAGCGCGCGGGTGGCCGACGGCATCTCCCGCGGCGAGGTGCCGGTGCTCGCGCACGGGCCGACCTTCATGGGCAACCCGCTGGCCGCCCACGTGGCCTGCGCCTCCGTCGAGCTGCTGCTCGGGCAGGACTGGCGGGGCGAGGTCAAGCGGATCGAGTCCGGTCTGCGGGAGGGTCTCGCCGGGGCCGCGGAGCTGCCCGGTGTCCGGGACGTGCGCGTGCTGGGCGCCATCGGTGTGGTCCAGCTCGACCACGAGGTGGACATGGCGGCCGCGACGCGGGCCGCCGTGCGGGAGGGCGTGTGGCTGCGGCCCTTCCGCGACCTGGTCTACACGATGCCGCCGTACGTCACGGACGACGCGGACGTGGCACGGATCGCGCGCGCGGTGTGCGCCGCGGCGCGGGAGGGATGACATGCCGGTACTGGTGATCACGGGGACGGGCACGGAGATC
>NZ_WWKH01000596.1:0-10439 GCF_009865595.1 Streptomyces sp. SID1328
CGTGACGGCGCCCAGCAGCAACCGGGCGGCGGCCGGGTCGGCCACGGCGGGGTCGGCGTGCAGAGCGAGACCCAGGGTTCCGCCGTCGCGGGTGCAGGTCAGATGCAGCGGGGCCTCGGGGCGGGGCGCGTCGAGCGTGACCCGGGTGGCGCCGAGTGCGGCGAGCGGGCCGGGGCCGGCGGCAGCGACGTGGGTGAAGCCGGCGGCCACGGGGTGATCGAGCGGGGTGACGCGCAGACTGCGGGCGCGTACCCCGGCGAGCAGGCCGGCGGCCGCCTCGGCGGTGAGGGTGCGGGGAACCTCGCAGCGTACGGGGGCCGCGAGCGGGCCGACGACGCCCTGGGTGCCGTCCACGGACCGGCCGTCGTCGTGCACGGCGAGGGCGAGGGTTCCCGCGTCGGCGTACCGGCCGAGCGCGGTGGCCCAGGCGGCCAGCGCGTGGGCCGCGTCGTCCCCGTCGGGGGCGGGGCATTCGGCGCGGTACTCCCCCGTCGGCTGCTCCCCGGCGGTGCCGGAGGCCAGGGCGGGAAGGGTGAGCGCGGTCAGGGCGGCGGGGTCGGCGTCGAGGTCGGCGCGGTCCTGCTCGCCCTGCCACTCCACGACGTCGAGGAACTGGGTACGGTCCTCGTCCTCCACCGGGGCGGCACCGCCGTAGCAGGCGGCGAGTTCGGTGAGCAGGACACGCAGGCTCTCCGGGTCGGCGATCAGCACCGAGGCATCCAGAACGAGTTCGCCGGGCCCGTGCACGACCCGCAGCGGGGCATCGCCGGCCGGGGCGGTGCCGGCGGGGTGCACCTCCGCGCCGGCGTCGTCGCGGACCACCTGCACGGGCAGCCCGGTGCCGGTGAGGTCGCCGATGTCGAGGCGCAGCGTCTCGTGCCGGGCGACGAGCGCGGCGACGGCGGCGCTCAGCCGGCCGGGGTCCAGGGGCCCGGCGAGGCGCACCTTCGCGGTGACCCGCTCCTTCGGGGCGTCGGCCCACAGCCGCCGCTGCTGGGCGGAGAGCCGGTAACTGTCGACCGTGGTCACAGGACGTCTCGATTCACGTAGAGGTCGGACATGGCGACGAGAGTGCGGCGTTCACCGGTGAAGGGGCCGCGGCCGTGGGTGGCGAGGAAGTTGTCCACCATCAGTACGTCGCCGTGCCGCCACGGGAAGGAGACGGCCGCCTCCTCGTAGAGCCCGCGGAGCAGGGCGGCGACCTCGTCCTCGATGGGGGTGCCGTCGCCGTAGTACACGTTGCGCGGCAGGCCCTCGGGGCCGTATTCGCGCAGCAGGGCCTCGCGGACCTCGGGCGGCATGTTGGAGGAGTGGAAGAGGTGGACGTGGTTGAACCACACCTCCTCGCCCGTGCGCGGATGCCGGGCGGTGACCTGGCGGACGGCGCGGGTGCGCAATCCGCCGTCACCGGTCCACTCGAAGTCCGTGGCCGACTGCCGGCAGTACGCCTCCACGTCGGCCCGGTCGGTGCTCTGGAACACCTCCTGCCAGGGCAGGTCGAGGGCGTCGCCGTAGTTGCGGACGTACAGCACGCCGTGCCGGCGGAAGCGTTCGCGGACCTTTGCCGGGATGCGCGGGGTGACCGCGCGCTCGTCGGCGAGCGGGGTGGCGCCGCCGGTCTCGGCGGGCAGGTCGCAGTAGAAGTACAGCCTGCTGGGCCAGTTGTGGGAGTACGACATCTCATGGTGCAGCGGGATGGTCTGGTCGGAGGCGAACTCCGTGGAGGTGAACACCTTGTCGGCGACCTCGGTGCGCGGCGCGGCCCGCTCCAGATACCCGAGAAGTTCGGGGCCGACGACCCGGGCGGCCCGGCCGAAGTGGTCCGGGTCCGGCACGGAGAACCCCCGGAAGAGGACGGCCCCGTGTCGGTCCAGGTGCTCGGTGACGCGCTCGCGGTTGGCGGTGAGATGGCTGACGAGGTCGAGTTCGGGGAACCGGGACTCGACGACCATTCCGAAGTCACCGTCCAGGAAGGACGTGGTGACGGGTTCGACGGTGGTGCGGCGGGCGCGCCGCACGGGCCCTGCGCTCATCGCGCACCGCCTGCGGCGGACCGGGGGTCGGACATGGCGGCGAGAATCCGGCGGGGCCCCTCGAACGGCTCGCGGGCGTGCGCGCAGAGCATGTTCTCCACCACCAGGACGTCCCCCTGCCGCCAGTCGAAGCCGACGGTCTCCTCCGCGTAGGCGGTACGGAGCTCCTCGACCACCTCGTCCTCGATGCGCTGCCCGTCCCCGTAGTACGTGTGGTAGGGCAGGTTCTCCTCGCCCAGCGCCGACAGCAGCCCGTCACCGACCTCCTCGGGCAGGGTGGAGTTGTGGAAGAAGAGGGCGTGGTTGAACCAGGTCTCGTCGCCGGTGAGCGGGTGCCGGTGGATCGCGGGCCTGCTCTGCCAGGTGCGCAATTGGTCGCCGTCGACCCAGGTCCAGGAGATGCCGTTGCGCTCGCAGTACGCCTCGGCCGCCGCGCGGTCCTCGGTCTGGAACGCCTCCTGCCAGGTGAGGCTGATGCCGGGCACGTAGTTCCGGACGTAGCGCACCCCGCGCTCGCGGAACCGCTCGACGGTGGAATCGGCAAGACGGGCGAGGACGCGCCTGCTGTCGGCGAGCGGGGTGCGGCCGCCCCGGGTCGCCTCGCGCTGGCAGGAGAAGACGATCCTGAGCGGCCAGTCCAGGGTGTACGACTGCTCGTTGTGCAGGGCGATGTGCTGGTCAGCGGGGTGATCGGTGGAGGTGTAGACGCCCTCGGTGACCTCGTGCCGGGGCGAGGAGCGCTCGCCGTAGCCGAGCACGTCGTCGGAGAGGGCCTCCATGAACGCCCGGAACTTCTCCGGGGTGTCGATGCCGAAGCCCCGGAAGAGGACGGCACCGGCCCGGTGGGCGAGACCGTCGACGGTGGCCCTGTTGCCGGCCAGCCAGGCGGTCAGGTCGGTGGTGGAGTCGCCCCGCACCAGGGCGGGGAGGGCGCGGCCCTGCCAGGCGTCGTCCACCTCGACGGAGCCGGCGCGCGCGCGACGGCGGGAAATGGTTGACACAGTTCCTCCGAATCACGGCATTTCACTCAAGGGCGAGCGTGGATGGGCCCGGCGCGGGTGCGCGGGGAGTCAGCCCAGCCGCGCGGCGAGGGCGGCGGGGGTGGGCGCCTCGAAGACGGCGGCGATCGGGACGTTCCGGCCGAGCGCGGCCCGGACCCGGTTGACCAGGCGGGTCGCCAGCAGGGAGTGCCCGCCGAGCGCGAAGAAGTCGTCGTCCGGGCCGACCCGGCCGGCACCCAGTACGTCGGCGAAGAGGCGGCAGAGCACCGACTCCTCCTCGGACAGCTCCCGGTCCACGCCCGCGCCCACGACCCGCGGGCGGGGCAGCGCGGCCCGGTCGACCTTGCCGTTCACCGTCAGTGGCAGCGCGTCCAGCGCGACCACGGCGGACGGCACCATGAAGGCGGGAAGCCGGGCGGCGACCGCGTCCCGGACCGCCTTGGCGTCGGCACCGGCGGGCACCACGTACCCCACCAGCCGGCGGTCCCCCGGTTCGTCCTCCCGAACCACCGCGACCGCCTGGCCGACCCCGGGCGCGGCGCTCAGCGCGGCCTCGACCTCGCCCAGTTCGACCCGGAAACCGCGCAGCTTCACCTGGAAGTCCCGTCGCCCGACGAACTCCAGCAGGCCGTCCGGGCGGTGTCGCACCACGTCTCCGGTGCGGTACAGCCGCGCCCCCGGCCTCCCGAACGGGTCGGGGACGAACCGCTCCGCCGTCAGTCCCGGCCGTCCGACGTACCCCCGGGCCACCCCGGCGCCGCCCACGAACAGCTCGCCCTCGCCGCCGAGCGGCACGGGGGCGAGGCGGGCGTCGAGGACATGGCAGGTGAGGTGGTCGAGCGGCACCCCGATGGGAGCGGTGGCGGGCCAGTCGGCGGCGTCGCCGTCGAGGAGGTGGGCGGTGGCGGCGTGGGTCTCGGTGGGGCCGTAAAGGTTGTGCAGCCGGCGGCCGGTGCCGAAGAAGCGGCGCATGGCGGGGCTGACGGTGAGCGGTTCGCCGCCCTGCGCGACGTCGGTGAGCGCGGGCAGGTCCAGCCCCTGCTCCAGGGCCTCCTCGCAGAGGCCGTGAATGACGGCCGTGGGCGCGAAGAGTTCCGACACCTGCTCCTGCTCCATCCAGCGGACCAGGTCGGCCGGGCTGCGCCGCACCTCCTCGCGGGGCACGGCGAGGGTCTTGCCGGAGCCGAGGGCCGAGAGGATCTCCTGGGGGGCCGGATCGAAGCCCAGCGAGGCGAACTGGGCGGTGACCCGGCCCGGTTGGTCCCCGATGGCGCGGGCGTGCCAGGCGAGCAGGTTCTCGAACGCGTCCACCGGGAAGGCGACCGCCTTGGGCCGGCCGGTGGAGCCGGACGTGTAGATGACGTACAGCAGCCGTCCGGGGGCGAGGCCGCCGGGGTGGGTGAGGGGCGTGTCGTCGTACCCCGCCAGGTCCGGGTCCATGGGGACCGTCCCGGTGCCCGGCGCCAGCAGCTCCGCCACCTCGGCCGACGCCACCACGCACACCGGGGCGGCGTCCTCGACCATGAAACGGATGCGGTCGGCCGGGAGCCCGGGATCGACCGGGAGGTACGCGGCACCCGCCTTGACCACGGCGAGCAGGGTGACGACGAACTCCAGTGAGCGCGGCATCGCCAGCGCCACCACCGAGTCCTGCCCGGCCCCGCGCTCCCGGAGCAGCCGGGCGAGCCGGTTGCCGCGGGCGTCGAGCTGGGCGTACGTGAGCGCGGTGCCCTCGTGGCGCACGGCGACGGCGTCCGGACGCAGGCGGACCTGAGCGGCGAAGGCGTCCAGGAGCGGGGTGGGCCGGGCGTCCGTGGCACCGGTGGAAAGCTCCCGCAGCCGGGCGCGCTCGGGGCCGGTCAACAGCGGAAGGCGGCCCAGCGGGCGGTCGGGGTCGGCGACGGCGCCGCTCAGCAGGGTGCACAGGCGGCCCGTGAGCCGTTCGGCGGTGACCGGGTCGAACAGATCGGCGCTGTACTCCAGCGTGCCGCGCAACCCGGCCGGGCTGCCGTCCGCCGCGTAGTCCTCGGTGAAGCCGAAGACGAGGTCGAACCGGGAGACCGGCAGCCGGAGTTCGGTCGTCCCGACGCGGACCCGGTCCAGTTCGAAGCCGGCGCGGCGGCTGTCCTCGAAGACGAGCATGGTCTGGAAGAGCGGATGGCGGCCCAGCGACCTGGGCGGCCGCAACGCCTCCACCAGCAGCTCGAAGGGCAGCGCCTGGTGGGCGAAGGCGGCCAGGTCGGTGGCGCGGGCCCGCCGCACCAGTTCCGTGAAGGTCGGATCGCCCCCCGTGTCGGTACGCAGCACCAGGGTGTTGACGAAGAAACCCACGGCGTCGTCGAGCCGTTGCCCCGCGCGGCCGGCGACCGGGGTGCCGAGCACGGTGTCGGTGCCCGCACCGATCCTGGTGAGCAGCGCGGCGAGGGCCGCGTGGACGACCATGAACGGGGTGGCACGCAGCTTCCTGGCCAGGGCGACGATCAGCCGGTGGGTGCCGGCATCCAGCGTGAAGGGCACGACCCCGCCGGTGTGGCTGGCGCGGGCCGGGCGCGGCCGGTCGGTGGGCAGCTCCAAGTGGTCCGGCAGCCCGTCCAGTTGGTCCCGCCAGTAGGCGAGGGAGCGCCCGGAGGCGCTACCGGGGTCGGCCGGGTCGCCGAGCGCCTCGCGCTGGCGGAGGGCGTAGTCGGCGTACTGCAGCGGCAGCGGGGTCCAGGCCGGGGCCTCGCCCTTGACACGGGCGCGGTACGCCTCGGCCAGGTCGGCGGCCAGGGGGCGTACGGAGAGGCCGTCGACCGCGATGTGGTGCAGGACGAGGAGAAGGTGGTGTTCCTCGGGGCCGGCGCGCAACAGCCGCGCCCGCAGCGGGGGTTCGAAGGACACGTCGAAGGCCCGTCCGGCGAACGCGTCCCGCTCGTCGGACACCTGTGCGGCGGCCACGTCCGTGACGGCCAGCTCCGGCAGCACCTCCTCGGGTGCGAGCACCCGCTGGTACGGCTCGCCCAGGTCACCGGGGAAGACGGTGCGCAGGCTCTCGTGGCGGGCCAGCACGTCCAGCAGGGCCCGGTGCAGTGCGGCCGCGTCCAGCGGGCCGGTGAGGGCAAGCGCGTAGGGGACGTTGTAGACGGGCTTGGGCCCTTCGAGGCTGTTGAGGAACCACAGCCGCCGCTGGGCGTACGACAGTGGGGGTTCGGCGGGCCGGTCACGAGGGCCGCGTTCCGGGCCTGCCGGGGATGCCTCGGCCAGCCGTACGGCGAGGCCGGCCGGGGTGGGCGCCTCGAAGACGGCGGCCATCGGCAGCTGCCGGCCCAGTGCGCCCCGGACCTCGTCGACCAGCCGGGTCACCAGCAAGGAGTGCCCGCCGAGTGCGAAGAAGTCGTCGTGCGGGCCGACCTCGGCCGCCCCCAGCACGTCCGCGAACAGCCGGCACAGCGCCGACTCCTCCGCCGACAGCACCCGGTCCACGCCCGCGCCCCGTACCTGGGGCCGGGGCAGCGCGGCCCGGTCGACCTTGCCGTTCACCGTCAGCGGCAGCGCGTCCAGCACCACGACGGCGGACGGCACCATATACGACGGAAGCCGTTCGGCGACCGCCTCCCGTACCGCCGCCGGGTCGGCCCCGGCGCCCACCACGTACCCCACCAGCCGGCGGTCCCCCGGCTCGTCCTCCCGGACCACCGCGACCGCCTGCGCGACCCCCGGCACAGCCCCGAGCGCGGCCTCCACCTCGCCCGGCTCCACACGGAAGCCCCGCAGCTTCGTCTGAAAGTCCCGGCGTCCCGCGAACTCGAGCAGTCCGTCGCGCCGTTCGCGGACCAGGTCCCCGGTGCGGTACATCCGCGCCCCCGGCTCCCCGGACGGGTCGGGCACGAACCGCTCGGCAGTGAGCCCGGGACGGCCCAGGTACCCGCGCGCCACACCTCCACCGCCCACGTACAGCTCGCCGTCGACGACCCTGGTCCGGACGCCGGGGAGGGCACGGCCGATGGGGACGGTGGTGGCGCAGTCCCGCTCCCAGCCGGGCCCCGTCGGGTAGACGGTGGTGGTGACGGTGGCCTCGGTGGGGCCGTAGACGTTGCAGAACTCGACATCCTCGCCGACGGTCCGCTTCCAGGCGGCCAGGCGTTCGCGGGCCGCCTGTTCTCCGGCGGCCAGCACGAACCGCAGGGGGGCGGCCGCGAGCCGGGCGAGGAGGGCGGCGTCCTCGGTCAGGGCATGCCAGTAGGCGGTGGGCAGGGAGGCGACGGTGATGCCCTCGGCCTCCATCCAGCCGACGAGTTCACGCGGGGTGAGACGCAGCCCGTCCGGGCTGACGACGAGTGTGGCGCCGTGGGCCAGCGCCGGGAAGATCTCCTCCACCGAGGCGTCGAAGCTCAGCGACCTGCACTGCATGACCCGGTCCCCGGGGGTGAGCCGGAAGATGCCGGCGGTGGCCCGGAGATGGTGGGCCAGCGCGCGGTGCGGGACGAGCACGCCCTTGGGGCGGCCGGTGGAGCCGGAGGTGTGGATGACGTAGGCCGCGTTGTCGGGCGATACGGGGGTCTCCGGGCCCTCGGCGTCCTCGGCAGCCAGGACGTCCTCCAGCAACAGCACGTGCTCGGGGGCGCCGGCGACGACGGCGAGCAGGTCCCGAGTGGTGACCAGGCAGCGGGCGCCGGTGTCGGCGAGGACGAAGCGGAGGCGCTGCGCCGGGTAGGCCGGGTCGAGGGGGACGTAGGCGCCGCCCGCGCGGAGCACGCCGAGAACGGTGACCACCGCGTCGGCGCCGCCGGGCAGGCACAGGGCGACCCGGTCCTCCGGGCGCACCCCGAGGGCCGTCAAGCGCCGGGCGAGGCGGCCGGAGAGGCGGTCCAACTCGCCGTAGGACACCTCGCGCGCCCCGTCGCGCACGGCGGTGCGCCCTGGATCGCTGCGAGCCTGCCGCAGGATGTGTTCGTGCACCGGGACCGGCGGCTCCGTCATGCGTTCTTCCCCCGTCATGGGCTCCCCCAAATTTCCTGGCATGGCCGGTTCGGGCGAGTACGTCGTCGCCGAACAGCAGGACCTCCCGCCCCGGGTGCCGTGTCCCCGGACGCGGTTCCCTCCGTCGTCATCGTGCTCTCCTTCACCGCTGCGGGGCGGGCGCGTGGGCGCTGTCGACCGCCCGGGCCAGGTCGGCGAGCACCGGGTGGTCGAGCACGGCGCGGTGGCTGATGCCGGCGCCCAGGTCGCGGGCGATGCGCATCCTCATGCGGAAGGCGAGCAGGGAGTTGCCGCCGCGTTCGAAGAAGTGGTCCGTGCTGCCGATGCCGGTCTCGGCGAGCAGTTCTTCCCACAGCCCGGTGAGGTACCGCTCGGTGGGCGACAGCGCCCGTCGCTCGTCGGCATGGGCGCGGCGGCGCTCGGCGAGAAGGCCGAGCAGGGCGGCGACGTCCCGTTTGCCGTGGTGGTTGGCCGGTATCTCCGGCAGGATCACCAGCGAGCCGGGGACCATGAAGAAGGGCAGCTCCTTCTCGGCCGCCTCCCGCACGCCGGCCTCGTCCAGCGGTCCGGCGCCCGCGACGAAGGCCACCAGCATGCGGTCGGTGCCCTCGCCCTCGGGAACCACGACCGCGTCCCGCACCCCCGGCAGGGTGCGCATCAGCCGCTCCACCTCGCCGAGTTCGACGCGGAAGCCGCGTATCTTGCACTGGTTGTCCACCCGGCCGACGTAGTCCAGCACCCCGTCCGCACGGAGCCGGACCAGGTCGCCGGTGCGGTAGACGCGGCCGATGCCGGTGCCGTACGGGTCGTCCACGAAGCGTTCCGCCGTCAGCTCGGGGGCGTCGAGGTAGCCGCGCGCCAACTGAGCTCCCCCGATGAGGAGTTCACCGGTCTCACCGGGGGCGGCCGCGCGGCCGTCGGTGAAGACGTGCGCGGTGACGCCGTCGAGGGGGCGGCCGATCGGGATGGCGTCCCCCTCGGCGTCGCGGGCGGTGACGCGGTGGGCGGTACAGGCGGTGGTGCTCTCGGCCGGGCCGTACAGGTTGTGCAGGGTGCCGGTGAAGCCGCCGCCGAGAATGTTCCGGCAGGCAGCCGGGAGGATCACGTCACCGGCCACTTGGAGGAGACGCAACGGGGCGAAGGCGTCGGGGTGTTCGGTGGCGACATGGTTGAAGACCATGGTGGGCACCAGCATCGCGGTGACCCGGAGCCGGGTGAGTTCGGCGCCGAACCCGGCCTCGAGCAGCTCGGGCACCGGCGGCAGGACGACCACCTCGGCGCCGGCCGCGAAGGTGTTCCACATCTCGTAGTGGAACAGGTCGAAGGAGAGCGAGGAGATCTGGCCGACCCGGTCCTCCTCGGTCAGCGGGGCCAGGGCGCGGTTCAGCGCGAAGGCGACCAGGTTGCGGTGCTCCAGCACGATCGCCTTGGGCGTGCCCGTGGAGCCGGAGGTGAACAGCACGCTGGCCGCGTCCTCCGGGTCGGGCCGGAGCGCGGACGCGGGAGCGGTGCCGTACTCGGCGGGCAGCGGGACGACGGGAACGGCGAGCCCCGCGAGCCGGGGTGCCCAGTCCGCGCGGGTGAGGACCGCCGCCGCGCCGCTCACGGTCAGCATCAGGTCGCGCCGGCTGTCGGGGTAGCGGTCGTCGACGGCGACGTAGGCCGCGCCCACCTTGAGCACGCCGAGGAGGGCGGTGAACACGTCCACGGAACGGCTGGTGTAGAGCCCGACCCGGTCCCCCGGACCGATGCCGCACCCGGTCAGCAGGGCGGCGACGGCATCCGCGCGCCGGTCGAGTTCCCGGTACGTGAGCACGGTGTCCCCGTCGCTCACCGCGCGGCGGTCCGGGTGCCGGGCCACGGTCCGGGCGAAGAGGGCCGGCAGGGTACGCGGAGCTTCTGCCGGATCGTGATCACGCGATGGGGGCACGTCGGACTTCCTCTTCTGCCGGGTGGGTTCAGGTGCCGGGGCCAGTCACGCGGTGGGCGGGCCCAGCAGGGTGAGGGTCAGTTCCCTGGTACGGGGGTCGCGCAGCAGGTCGTTGCGGCCGCTGTCCACGACGTGGTTCTCGGTGGCGCCCGCCCCCGGCCACACCTGCGGGCCCGGGTGACCGGGGGTGCGGATGTGCCGGACGCGGCCGCCCCAGGAGGGACGGCTGGAGTGCAGGGAGGCGGTCAGGTGGGCGATCCAGTCCAGATAGAAGCCGGAAACCTGCCTCGCGGCCGCCCGGGCTTCCGTCTCCTCGAAGCCGTCCTCCCGGAACACCTCGGCGGCCAGCCGGGTTATCCGGTCCTCCACAGCCGCCATCACCTCGGCCGGCCGGCCGGTCAGGGCCGCGTCGGAGAGCAGGTCCGGGTCGCCGTCCAGTGTCTGCGCGGCCCCGCCGCTCAGCTGCTCGGCGACCGTACGAACCGCGTCCCGCACCGCCTCCGGCCGGCCCGGCTC
>NZ_WWKH01000597.1:0-1097 GCF_009865595.1 Streptomyces sp. SID1328
GGCGGTCGCCGGGCACGCGGCCCTGCGGGGCAGTGGGCGGGTCGGGCGGAGCGCGGCCGGCGGGGCGCTGTCGGAGGCGGCGGTGACCTCGGCGGTGGTGGCGTCGGTACGGCACCTGGACACCCCGTACGACGGGCTGCTGATGAGCGGGGTGCCCCGGCGCGAGGCGCGCGAGCGGATCGCCGGGGCGGTGGAGGACGTGCTGCGGGAGTGGCGGGAGCCGGCCGCGCGGGAGGTGGTGGAACCGGGACGGGAGCGGGGAGAGGAGTGACGGAAGTGGAGCGAGGGAGCCAGGGGTCGCGGGCGTGGGCCGCTGGGCCGTGGAGTGCGGAAAGGTGGCGTCCGCCGCCCTGCGCTGGGGTCGGCGGAGACGTATCGTGGCCGGAAGGACACCGGGACGGGGTCGCCTGCGGTCCGGGTGACCGCCTATGGACCTCCGCCCGATGCCGCGCACGGCCCGTGGTACCCCCAGTGCCCTCCATACCCCGGTACACGTCCGCGAGGAAGACGCCCATGGCCGATCCCAAGGGGTTCATGAGCACACCGCGCCAGGAGTGGCCGCGGCGGCCGGTGGTGCAGCGGGTCCGGGACTGGGACGAGATCTACGTACCGGGGGCGTTGCTGCCGATCGTGAGTGCGCAGGCGAACCGGTGCATGGACTGCGGGGTCCCGTTCTGCCACGAAGCCTGTCCGCTCGGGAACCTGATCCCCGAGTGGAACGACCTGGTGGCCCGGTCGGACTGGCGGGCGGCGAGCGAGCGGCTGCACGCGACGAACAACTTCCCCGAGTTTACCGGCAGATTGTGTCCGGCGCCCTGCGAGGCGGGCTGTGTGCTGGCCATCAACCAGCCCGCCGTCACGATCAAGAACGTCGAGTGGGCGATCGCCGAGCGGGCCTGGGAGGAGGGGTTCGTGCCGCCCCGGCCGCCGGACCGGCTGTCCGGGAAGACCGTCGCGGTGATCGGCTCCGGGCCGGCCGGGCTGGCCGCCGCGCAGCAGCTCACGCGGGCGGGGCACACCGTGGCGGTCTACGAGAAGGACGACCGGATCGGGGGGCTGATGCGGTACGGCATCCCCGAGTTCAAGATGGAGAAGCG
>NZ_WWKH01000598.1:0-1128 GCF_009865595.1 Streptomyces sp. SID1328
CCACGACGAGGACGGGGAGGGTGGCGGCCCGCTCCGTGACCCAGTCCGCGTCGGCGTTGGCCGCGTCCACGATCAGGGCGCGGACCCGGGCGGTCCCGGCGACGCGGTCCAGCCGGCCGGCGGGCCATGCGGCGTCCATCGGTACGTACGCGGCCCCGGCGCCCACGGCGCCGAGCGTGGCCGTCACCACGGCGGCCGAGCGGTCCACCAGCACCCCGACACCGTCCTCGGCGCCGACGCCCCAGCCGCTCAGCGCACCGGACAGCTCATCGGCCGCCTCCGCGAGCTCTCGGTAGGTGAGGGTGTGCGCACCGGCGACGACGGCCGGGGCGTCCGGAGCGCGGCGGACCTGCGCGGCGAACGCCTGCGGGAGCGCGGTGTCCCCGGCGGGCAGTTCGGCCCCGCGCCCTTGCGCGAGTACCCCGGCGGTGGCGGTGTCGTCGAGCAACGGGATCTCGGCGAGGGGGGTCTCGGCGTCCGCCCCGGCCAGGGCGGTGAGGAAGGAGACGACGGCGTCCTGGTGCAGCCGGACGTCGTCCGGGTGGTACAGCTCCGGGTTGGTGTCGAAGCCGATCAACGGCCCCTGTCCCTCGGAGCGTTCGGAGACGAAGAGGGACACGTCGTCCACCGGGCCGATGGACAGCAGCCGGGAGGTGGCGGCGCTGCCGCCGAAGTCGAGGCCGTACTCGAAGCCCATGATGTTGACGACGACGTCGGTGAGGCGGGCCCCGTCGTCGGCCAGGTTCAGCTCGCGGGCGAGCTGTTCGCGGGAGAAGCGGCGGTGGCGCATCGCGCCGCGCATCTCGGCGGCGACCGCGCGGACCAGGGCGCCGACCGTCATGTCCGGGGTGACGGCCAGGCGCAGCGGCAGGATGTTGGAGGTCATGCCCATGATGTGGCGCAGCCCCGCGTGCCGGCCGTGGGAGGCGAGGCCGACCCTGACGTCCCGCGTGCCGGTGACCCGGGCGACGTAGGCGGCGACCGCGCTGACCAGGACGGCGGTCCAGGTGGTGCGGCTGTCCCCGGCGAGGCGGCGCAGCTCGTCCAGGACGGTGACGGGGAGGGTGTCGCCGGAGTGCAGCTCCACCGGCGCGTCGGAGGCGGCGCGCGGGGCCGGGGTGTCGGTGC
>NZ_WWKH01000599.1:0-15902 GCF_009865595.1 Streptomyces sp. SID1328
CGGCGGATGCGGCGGGTGTCCAGCTCGGTGGGCGTGCGGTCGATGGTGGCGATGTGCGCATCCAGCAGGTCAACGTCCGCCAGGATCACGGGCATCTCCCGCTCGATCGCGTCCAGCTCCGCGCTCGTCGGCTCCATGAAGTCGGCAAACGCCGTGAGGGCGTCCTGAAGTGTGACAACGTGGTTCATGGGTCGTGGTTCCTTCCACGGAGGAACGGCCCGAACAGAGCCCCCGGAGTTGCACCTCCGGGGGCTCACGCCGTTGAAGTCGGGGGTTCCGGCTCCCCACCACCCCGCCCGTACAGCCAGCGCACACAGCGCGGCCGGACGGGCGAGGGAGGCAACCGGCGCGGCGATAGCCACCGCGAGACGGAAGAAGGCGACCGGTCGTCCGCCGCACTCGAACGAGGCGAAGGACCGGGGAGGAAGCGGCGCAGCCATGCCGGTCGATCACAGCCGCGCCTAACGCTTTCGACTGATCACAGGTACTCCTTCCAAGGCGAATGAAGAGGGCTTCGCACTGCAAGGGGGACTGTTGTCCCCACTCTCCGGCCGTTGCTCGCGGTCGCCGGGCCACCTCGCCAGTACGGGCCGAAGCCCTGTTCCCCCTGGCCTTTAGCGGGATTGCAGCGTCCCCGCCCTCTGCGTTCATGCTGGTCAAGCCCTACAAGTCCGCACGTGCTACACACCCATCAGGTATGCGAGACATGCTGAACATGTATCTCAAGGTGTCGCGCTTCGTTCCGGGTGTCAAGCCCTTCACTGATTTCGAGTGCGTCGCCCTGATGTGCCTTCAGCTTGCGCGAGGAAGGCAGGACGAAGTGACCTCGCTGCTAGACGACTTGGGACGTCCTGAGTACGGTCCTGTACTGCGAGTGCGTCCCTAGACGTCCTTTGGGGGTGGAGTGGCGAACGAACGACTCAGGTCGGCCATGTTGACCAAGGGGATCAGCGTCGAAGACCTTGCGGAACACTGCGGCGTCGATCCGAAGACCGCTGAACGCTGGGTGACCAGCGGCCGAGCGCCATATCGCCGGCACAGACTCAAAGTTGCCGCGCTTCTCCGCGAGGATGAGGGGTACCTGTGGCCTGACGGCCTGCCCGACGGGCAACGAAAGGACGCGGCCGACGCTGAGGTACTCAAGGTGTATCCCCATCGAAGCTACGTTCCAGCGGACTTGTGGTTGCAGCTCTTTGGGCGCGCTGATCGCGAGATTGGTGTGTTAGTTCACGCAGGCGTGTTTCTCGCCGAGAACCCTCGCTGGCTTCAGTTGCTCAGAATGAAAGCTGCAAGTGGCGTCCGCGTTCGCATCCTGCTTGGCGATCCGGAGAGCGCGGAGATTGCGCGACGGGGAGAAGAGGAAGAGATCGGGGAAGGCGTCGCCTTCAAAGTGCGCGAGGTGATGAAACTCTACCGCCCCTTGTACGGTATAGAGGGCATCGAGTTCCGCCTCCACCGATCCACTCTCCACAACTCGCTCTACAGGGCCGATGATGAGTGGCTGATCAACACACAGGTATATGGCGTGAGTGCGCCGTACACGCCCGTCCTGCATCTCCGCAAGGTGGCCGGGGCTCAGTTGGTATCGACGTACGCGCAAAGCTTCGAAAAAGTGTGGACCGATGCCAATCCGATGGGAGGAAACCGTGAGCCGTAAAGATTATTTCGACGACCCTGCGGCGCCTACGGCTAACCGTATCGTGCCCGCGGTTACCGGTTTCATCCAAGATGAGCGCGGTTTCCTCCTACTGGAGCGACGCTCCGACAACGGCCGTTGGGGGATGCCGGGTGGCGTACAGGAGATTGGTGAGGATATCCGTCAAACAGTTGTCCGGGAGGTGGCCGAAGAGACCGGACTCACTGTAGAGGTAACCGGTCTCGTCGGCGTGTTCACAGATCCTGGGCACGTGATTGAGTTCTCAGACGGAGAGGTTCGGCAAGAATTCTCCCTTTGCTTCCGTGCTCGGCCCGTCGCTGGGCAAATCCAGGTGAGTTCGGAGTCCTTCGAGGTTCGCTGGTTCAACCCGGACGAACTCGAAACATTGGACATGTCGCCTACGACACGCCGGCGGATTTTGGAGGGCCTGAAAGGACTGCCCCATCCCGTCATCGCCTGATCTTTGTTGTGGATGCAGTCTCAACGCGTGCCCGAACGCGCTTAACCATTCTGAGAAGCTCCGGCCGAGCCGCCGATACGGCTCGGAAGACGACGTGCTCCGGGCCGTATCGGTCTAGGACTTCTTCTAGTCGGTCCGAAGGCTCGACGGGCTGCCCCTTGGGGCTGCTGCTCAAGTCGCAATAGGTGATGGCATCTACCAGGGACTGCGAGACGGGCACGAATTCTCTGAGGGCGTCCGACAAGCCCAGTTCGGCTGCCTCCCACGGCGATGATGTGTGCAGCGCGACTAGAGTGCACAGACGGGGATCAGCGCCCACGCTTTGGAGATAGCGGCCCCCGTCAATCATGTGTTGGCCAGTGTCCTTGGCCGCGTCCGAATAACCGACGTCGTGAGCAACCGCCGCTGCCGTAAGAAGATCGTAGTCTTCTCCTAGGATGGGGCGCAGGCGTTGTGCTTGTTCATAGACTTGCAGGGAGTGAGCCCAGCGCTTGGGCAGGCTGTCCGCCAACAGCCTTTGTGCGAGGTCGTATGCCCAGGGGGTCAGACTCATCAGTTCACCCTTCTTCGGCAGTTGCTCGTACAACCCTTCCCACGCCCTGCCTTGACTGCACCCGCCCCTCTGCCTCAAGTACGGCGAGGGCGCGCCGTACAGTGCCCCGTGACACCCCGTAGGCCGTGGCCAGCGTTGGTTCCGACGGCATCGTCTCGCCCGCCGGCAAGCGTCCGTCCTGCATCTGCGCCAACAGGTCATCACGTACTCGCTCGTAGGGGGCTTGATGAGCCTCGCCGTTCCTGACGTGCCGCCCCAGACCGGCAATGGACTCGATGATGCCCTCACTCTCAAGGGAGGCCAGGGCTCGCCTGACTGTGGTTCGTGCGACGCCGAACTCAGCAGAGATGGCCGCTTCTGACGGCATCCTGTCGGCGATGGCTCCGCTGCGGATGCGCTGCCTCAAAGCCGCAGCAACCTGCAAATAGGTTCCGCGCGGGCTGGCGTCTGCCACTAAGTCCCCTCCACTGCTGCTTCTCCGGTCGTTCTCACAGATGTCCATGAGTTTGACATGAGACGAGACCTAACGGCGAGATGCGCGGAGCTGCTACCGCTCCTGCTCTGACGTAGGGCACCAGGGTCCCGCACATCTGCCTGGGGGCTTCCGGGAGCACGCTCAAGGCTGCGCGAGCCTAAAATGGCAACATCCGGTGAACTAGTTCCCCAGGTTCATAGACCTTAGGATGTTCTCCTCGTCTTCCATTATCTCCCTATCGACCCGCAGGAACATCTCGGATGCTTGGGCGCACATTTCGTTGAGCGCCTTCATGGTGACGAGACCGGTCAGATTTACGCTTTCCGGAATACCTTCCGCGAGGAGCATGACGGTAACCACAAAAAGCGAGTTTAGTGCCATAGACGCAGGGTCTGTAAGTCCCACATTTGTTTTCCCTGCACGCAACATGCGCTGTCCACGAAATTCCGATACGTTGAGCAGTAGACTTCGCGATCCCGCATGCACTTCATTGTTGGCCCACTTGTAGTAGCCGCGCATGTGGCCCATTTGCACTTTCTTCTCAAGGCCTGCAAGATTTGCATCCGGGCAGTACTTCTTAGCCCACCCATAGTCCCCTTTGAACTCTCTTCCGTATTTTGCCATCACTGCATTGAATCGATCCTCCACCTGATCTATAAATTCTTGCTCTAGCGGTTCCATGCCGAGAATGGCGTGGTCCTCCTGATACCTGCGTGCACTACTTCGAAGATCGACCACCTCGTGTTCTAGAAATCTAATTGCCAGGTCTTCATTTTCAGAGTCGCCCACGGAGTCAGCAAGCGCTCCCGCCACCACTGCCATCTCATGCAGCGTTCTGCACCGCGCTAGGGCACCTTCAGGGAAACCGTTGACGAGAAGCGCATAAACTTCGCCAGCAACTCGACAAGATTTGGCATGGAGACCCATTAGAGCAGTGCGGGTCGCAGCCTGTGGATCAGTGAGATCGTCGGCAGGTATCGCCGCAGCCGACTCTCCCGCTTCTCGGGCGCACGAGGTTGCGACAATATACGCCTGAAACGCGCGGCGATATCGCCGCTCAAGACGCCTATTGAATCCGTAGTCCATCTTTTGATTGGCCCGCAGGGTGCGCTTATCTCTAAGCGCAAGGCTCGCTACTCTTTTACCCATCAAGTCAGCGAAACCCTCAATCGAGTCAACTGCAATACTTTCTACTCCCTCCTCGTCGAGCACTTCGACACCTGATTTGCCGATTTCCTGCATGACGTATTCTTTGAAATTCTCGTCTATACTCGCACGCTTGCGACGTCCGAATGAACGCATAGCGAATCCATCCTCTTGGCCTTAAGCGCCTTAGGGTAATGTCTGCGGACCGCCTCTGGGTGTCATTTTGCGAACTTGAATGGTCTACACCTTGAGGGGCAAGTCAGCCCCATCAGACGGCCTCGAACGGCCGTACCCCCCCCGTTGATGATTGAGGAACGCTGGGGAGCGGGCTTTACCGTCCCACTGCATGGCCCCAAGCTAGACGTGCCAGCGACGTGGGCCAGCGGAGGGAACTGCGCTGCAATCAAGCGGGTTGTGATAGCGGAATCCATCGCAATCTACCTCTGGACACAAGCTCCAAACAGAGACACGGCAATCAGAAGGAATACCGATAGGAGTCAGTCATCGGAAGACGTCTGCGAGGAATCGACTACCTTGTCTTGGCTTTGCCCATTCACCTGCCCTTCTGCTTGACGTCGGGCCCGTTCCGCCGCCAACTCGCGAGCGATCTGGTCTTTGGCCTCCTGGGCGCGCTTCTCTGCATGACGGTAGCTAATCAGAGTGCCCCAGGCACCGAGCAGCGCGACTAGGGCTGCCCCAATACTGCCGAGCAGCGAAACATACTCCGTAAGCTTCACGGCGCCGCCTCCAGTTCACAGAGATACGTACTAAACCCGGTACTGACAAGGGTGACGATCAGGAGGATTAGAGACTGCACCCCGAGTGCATGCGTGTCGACGCCCTGTTGGTCGGTTCCAGCGGCGAGAAATGTAACCAACGCGAGCATCACAATATTGAAGACGCTCCAGAACGTAAGCGCTCCCGGCATTTTCCCTTCTGTGCGCATAAGCGCCTGACCGATAGCCGTAGCCGTCAATCCCATACAAACAATATAGAGGTCCGCTCGACTGGCCAGTTCAAACAGTCCAGGACTTCTGTGGCTCTTCTGAGTTAAGTCCTGAAGAAATCTTGCAATCGTCGGAAGTACAGCGAAAATGACGGCAAAGACAAACCACATCCCAAGCTTCTCTAGGGCAACCTGTCGAGCCGACTTGGTCTCTTCCAGCGCACCCGTCTGCCCTGCGTTCCCGCTAGAAGGGCTTGGTACAGTCGTGCCCGCTTGGGCACCGTCTCCTGATGACGACGTTGACGCGGTTGACATCCGACCCCCGCTCCCCCCTACGGCTTGCAACAGCCAGCGACCGTCATAGCGTTGGACTCAGCAGCATAGCGACAGTGCGCCGGCGGACGGACCCTCGTGATGTAGCGCCCCACCACGGCCCGTTGAGGCTCCCGAGCCTGAACGGGCCGTCCCCGCGTGGGGGCAAACGATGCAGTCACACGAGGACCCTCCGGGACCGTAATGGACTACGGCGGAGGCGAACGAGCAGGGCAGTAGCCCGCGGGCAAGCTCACAGTGGGGCCTGATCGCGTTCGGGACGAAGAGGTCGCCCGCACGGTCGCTGTGTGGAAAGGGCACGTCCGAACCGTTGGATCCGCTAGACCTGACTGGCAAGATCATGGACAGCCTTAGGTTGAGAGTCAGGGGGGCCATGGCCATAAACAGGTGGTGGATAAGCGAACCGAACGAGCGCTACTGGGTGGAAGTCACGAACCGCGAGGACATCGGCACCAACCTGCTCGCACCCCAAGTCGACGACGGTGGCAAGCCATACTGGTCGTACGCGCTCGTACGCGAGGTGCGGCCCGGCGATCTCGTTTTGCACTGGGACAAGAACCACGGTCCCGGCGTGGTGGGGTACTCCCACGTTCGAGGTGAGGCTTTCGCGTCAACGATCACCTGGCAGAGCCGGGGCACCTATGGTCGGCAGCGGGGCGCATCCGACCCGGAGCCCGCTTGGGAAGCACCTCTCGGCGGCTATCGAAGGTTGAAGCACCCTGTCACTCAGGCTCGGCTCCGCGAGATCGAGCCCACGATCCAAGCTCTGCGGGATCGTCTCAGAGAAGCAGTCGGAAGCCCCCTCTACTTCCCCTTCGCCTTGTCGGCTAAGCGGCCCCTTCGAACAGCACAGGTCTACCTGACCAAGCTCCCGCTGGCACTTGTCGAAGAGCTGCCAGAGTTGCGCGAGTTGCGCCAGACTGCCGTCTCCGAGCCCCACGAGCCGGAAGTCCCTGACCCGCCGCTTGCTTCGGTACCCAAGCAGCGCAGGAAGGCCACCGGCTACGGCCGGCAGCGGGACGTACAACGACGGCAGGCCATCGAGCGGTATGCGATGGACCTCGTGCTCAGCCACTACCGCTCACACGGCTACGAAGTTGAGGACGTAGGTGCTCACTCGCCGTGGGACATCACAGCCCGAAAGAACGGAGCCGAGGTCCATGTGGAGGTGAAGGGGAGCACCACTACCCGCGAGGCTATCGACGTGACCGAGGGGGAGGTTCGACACGCTGAAGGCATCTCCACCTGCCTGGTAGTGATAGATCAAATCGCTCTCGATGATGACCTCCACTGCCACGGGGGACGTTGGCGTTCATGGAGCGACTGGTCACCGGCGCGGGGCGAGCTTGTTGCCACCGCTTACCGCTACCCGCTGCCAGTGGGAGGTCACGGGGGTCGACCTACTGTGTAGTCGGAGCTGGCGGTCTCAGTCTTGGTCTCGTTCGCCATTGGCTCCCTGGCGATCCGGCCGCATCCGTTAACGTCCGGCAGGCTGTCTGACCAGGGTTGTGAGCAGCATGGCGGACGGTGACGGACAGCCGCAGACCAAGATCGCACAACTCGTAATGCGTAGGTCTCGGGTTCGAATCCCGAAAGCGGCTCAGTCAAACCCCAGGTCACGTTGCCCGTGACCTGGGGTATCTTGTTTCGGGCGATCTGTCGGTGACGGGGTGCCCGGGCCTGGTCTTCGTGAACGGGGTTGTGACGTAGGCGCGTTGTGGTTCACGAAGCAGTGTGGCCATGATGTCTCGCATGACTGAGCACGGGGGTGCGGCGGACCAGTCGCGGAACATACCGAGGTCACGCCTCGACGACTACGCGGTGACGAGCGGTCCGGTGCGGCCGGCGTCACCCCCGGTGAGCAGCAGCCCGGCCAGACCGAGGAGGCCGACGAACTCGTCCACGGCAACCCGGACAAGATCCGCGAGTCCGTGAAGCACCTCAAGGACTTCCAGACCGCGTTCGACCACGTCAGCTCCGGCATGCGCAAGGTCGACTCCTCCAGCTGGGTCGGCGAGGGCGGTGACGCGTTCCGCGAGAAGTTCGGCGTTCACCCCACGCCTACAACGCGAAGATCAAGGCGGACGAGGACCCCGGCCCCCGGCCCGAGCCGCCGTTCCACGACCCCGGCAAGGCCGACATCAAGAAGGCGTACGACACGCTCGCCGAGGCCCGCAAGCAGCGCAACACCGCCGCCGGTGACGCCCAGGGCAAGGTGAAGGCGGCCCTCGCGCACGCCCCGGCCGAACCCCCGCCGCTCGACCGCCTCGGCAACGACATCCTCGACGGCTGCCAGGCGTACGACACCGAACTCACCCACGTGGTCGGCGGTGCGCTCAAGGGGACGGCCGGCCTGGTGAACTTCGCCCGAGGCCTCAACCCCACCGACCCTTACAACCTCACCCACCCCGCCGCCTACCTGCAGAACGTCTCCATGACGCTCTCCGGCCTCGTCTCCACCGCCACCCACCCCGAACGCATCGTCACCGCCGCCGTCGACGGCTTCAAGAAGGACCCCTCCGAGTTCGTCGGCCGCCTCATCCCCGAGCTGATCGGGACGAAGGGCACCGGTCTTGCCCGCAGCGGGGTCCGGCTGGGGGTGCGGAGCACCGAGCGGGCGGCGAGGGCGGGCCCCTGACCGAGATCGAGATCCCGAACACTTCCGTGGAGGATCTGAACGACTACCCCAGAGTGAGGCACAGGTAGCCATGGAGGAGGAATGGGAAGATGCGAAGCTCCGGCATCCGGTCGGCAGTAAGACTCACGGGGTGGTCCGCATGCGACGACCGTTCGGAGTGTTCATCGAGCTGGACGGCTCTCCCGAAGTGATCGGATTCCTGGACATTGCCTCGTACAACCCCGATCCACCGGTGCTCGACCTGCCTGAGGTAGGAGCAAGCGTCTCGGCCGAAGTGGCGTTCCACGACGAACAAAAGAGGCAGATCAGAGTTCGGGTAGGCGAACCGTTCTGGAATGGTTCTTGACCGTTTCGAGGCTCACGAAGAGGTGTACGAACATCCCAGTGGGAATTTGACGAACACCCGGAACGGCCAGGTCCCCGGGGGTGCGAGGAACACTATTACTATGACCGCTGAGTTCTCCCCCCGAAACAGCGAGGTTCTCGCCCCGCTCTACGGCTCGGCCCCCCTGGATCTGAGCTCCGTCAGACTCCGGTCCGTGCACCTCGACTGGCACGGCCCCACCGTGACGCTGCGGCTGGACCTGCCCGCTCCGCCCTTGCCGCTGCCGGAGGAATGGGCAGCCGCGGACGTCGACACGGTGCAGGGGCAGCTCCAGTTCCTCGCTGTGGAGGATCTGGAGCTGGACGCCTGGGAGCCCGGACTGCTCGTCTCTTTCGAACTGGCAGTGCTCAGTGAGAGCAGGCACAGGATGCGCGTCGCGGTGTCGCATGGCGGGAAGCCCGACTTCCTCCGCTTCACCGCCAGTACCGATGTGCTCGTCGGCCACATCAGCGGATTCCGGGCCGGTCCAGAAGGCGCGGACAGCGGGCCTCACCACTTCCTCAGCAGACTCGACGCCAGGCTCCACACCACTGTTCCCGACCCGAGCGAGAAGACCTTCTATGAACGCCTCTGAGGGTGCTGCCGAGAGCAGCCCAGAGCTCCCGGCGCTGTGCGCGCACGACGTCCTGAGCAACAGCGACCTCTTCTACGTCCACTTCGACGAACGAGGCTGCTCCGTCACCCTCGGATTCTCCCGTGTGCAGGGCAGCGAGGGCTTCGAGTTCTTTCTGCGCTTCCCTGATGTACGGGATGTGCACGTGCGGGGTTGGGGCGCCCCAGGACAGAAGGGCGTCCACGTCGACAGAGCGCCCGACGGCACGGTCCAGGTGTCCGCCTCCTCCGACGGATCGTCGCTGCGGTTCCGCGCCGCCGACGCCACCCTGTCAAGAACACGTGATTTTCTCGCGTCGTCGAGCAGCTGAGCAGCATCCCCGTCGACGGACTGCTACCGGCGTCGGCTGCGCGGGCGCGGGCGTCAGTCCTCGGTCGGGGTGCCGAGTTCGGTGACCTCGGTCCAGTGGACGGTCTCGTCGGTCACGCCGAGCTGGTTGTCCCAGTCGTCGACGGCGATCACGGCGTACATCACGTTCTCGCCGTCCGCCGCGCTGGTGTGGAGGAACGAGGTGGTGTCCGGGCCGAGGTATTCGACGCGGTGGGCGAGCCAGACCTGGCCACCGTCGCCGTCGTCGTACTTCTCGGCCTTGAAGACCTCGTACCGCTTCAGGTCGGACTCGATGTTCGGCGTCCACTCCAGGAGGACGCCGTCCTCGCGGGGCGTCGCCGTCAGGCCGGTGACGGGCGCCGGGGCGACGAGGTCGCCGTCCGTGGTGGCGGAAGCGGGCGCGGAGACGGGGGAACGGTTGCCGCCCTTGTCCACGGCGACCACCGTGTAGGCGTAGGTGGAGCCGTGACTGACCGTCAGGTCGGTGTAGGTGCTTCCGGACACGTCCGTGTACAGGTGACCGTCGCGGTAGACGTCGTACCGTTCGACATCGCCACTGGTCGAGCGGGCCCAGCTCACGACGATGCCGGTGCCCGGCTTGAACACGGCCGTCACGGCGGTGGCCGGTGCGGGGGCGAGGTCGCCGCGGGTGGCGGACGCCGTGGCGCGCGTCGCGGAGGTGTTGCCCGCGGCGTCGACGGCGGAGACGTAGTACGTGTAGCCCGTACGCTCGGCGGCGGCCGTGTCGGTCCAGGAGGCCGAGGACACCGTGGCGACCTGCGTCACCGGGGCCTCCGGGAGGCCCGGCTCGGTCTGCTGTCGGCGGAAGACGGTGTACTTGGCCGCACCCGGAACCGGCTGCCAGGCCAGGGCGACGCCGCCCTGCCCGTCCGAGGCCGTCAGGCCGGTCGGCGCCACCGGAGCGGTGCGGTCCACCGTGGTGGCGGACACGTCCGCGCTGCCGGTGGACTCGCGGCCGGCCTTGTCGACGGCGCGGAGTTCGTAGAAGAAGGTCTGGCCGGTCACGGGCGGCGCGTCCACGAAGGACGGCGAGGTGAGCAGCGTGGTGCCGCTGACCTTGGCCCAGCTCGCGCCGCTCGCCCGCCGGTACACGCGGTACCCGGCGAGGTCCATCTCCTTGTTCCGGGTCCAGCGCAGCGTGGCCTTCGCCGTCCCGCGGTCGTACGCGGCGGTGAGCCCGGTCGGCGCCAGGGGCTTGACCGTGTCCGTCCTGGCGTCGGTGCGGGGGGTGTACGTGAAGGCGGCGGAGGCGTAGCCGGTCCACGCGACGTAGTCCACGCGGAGCGTGTGCCTGCCCGCCGGGATGGTCAGGTCGGCGGTCTTGCGGGCGGTCGAGGAAACGTTCCGCCACAGGTCGATCCGCCGCACGCCGTCGACGTAGACGCGCATCCCGTCCTGCGTGGCCGCGGCGAGCCGGAACGGGCCGCCGGAGCCGAAGTCACGGGTCACGGACCAGCGGACGGAGAAGTTGTCCTTCGGCAGGGTGACACCGGCCGGGTCGCCGTAGCCGTAGTTCTCGGCTATCGCCGAGTCGCAGGCGCTCAGCTTGGGCGTGCCCTTGAACGAGGTGTTCGCGTAGTACTGCGCGGTCCAGGACGGCGAGGCGCAGGTGACGGCGGAAGCCGGGGTGGCGGTCAGCAGACCGCCCGCCGTGGCGAGCGCGGCCGTCAGAGTCGCGGCTGCCATGCGGGTACGAGTCGTCACAGGAGAGGGGCCCTTTCCGGACCTGCGGAAACACGGACAAGTGATGTTCATGTGACTGGTGAGGCGGGGAAAGGGTTGCCCTGGACGAGCCATGGCTTTCCGGTCGTCGTTCGGCCGCGCGGGGCACCGGCTCAGTGCGCCAGCTTCAGCCCCGCCACGCACGCGATGATCCCGAGCAGCAGCAGGATCTTGACGGTGCTGGCCGGTTCGCCGTCGAAGAGCATCGCGTAGGCCGCCGTGAGGGCCGCGCCGATGCCGACCCAGACCGCGTACCCGGTGCTGACCGGGACCGTGCGGAGGGCGAAGGCCAGGCCCGTCATGCTGAGCAGCAGGCCGAGTACGAAGATCACGGACGGGAGCGGGCGGCTGAAGCCTTCCGACTTGCCGAGGGCCGTCGCCCACACCGCTTCCAGCATTCCGGAGATCACGAGCGCGATCCATCCCATGTCGAACTCCCACGCGCCGTCTTGTCGTGGGCTGGGTACGGCGCACTCGTCCAGGAGCCGCGTTCGAGCTCTGCCGGCCATGGTCGCACAGGTGGCGCGCGCTCACTTGGCGTCGGCGTAGCACTCCACCACGGCGGTGCTGAAGGGGAAGCGGACCGGGGTGTCGCCGAAGGTGAGGCGGGCGGCCAGGGCGGAGGCTTCCCGGATGGCCTCGGCGACCTGCTCGGCCTCCTCGGCGGGGCAGTGCACGATCACCTCGTCGTGCTGGAAGAAGACCAGCTCGGCGGCGAGGTCCGCGCACGCGCGCCGCAGAGCGGCGAGGAGCAGCAGGGTCCAGTCGGCCGCACTGCCCTGGACGACGAAGTTACGGGCGAAACGGCCCCGGCCGCGGTCGGTGGACGTGCCGCCGCCGTCCCTGCCGTCCCCACCTTCCTCGCCGAGTGGGATGCCCGCCTCCTCCGCCACGTCCGCGCCGGCCACCGGCGGGCAGGTGCGGCCCAGCCAGGTGCGGACCAGGCGGCCCTCCTCGCCCGCGCGGGCCGCTTCGTCCACGTAGGCCACGGCCTTCGGGTAGCGGCGGCGCAGCGCGGCCAGGTTCTTCAGGCCGTCACCCGAGGTCTGGCCGTAGATCGCGCCGAGGACGGCCAGCTTGGCCTGGTCGCGGTCGCCGGAGAAGGCGCGGTCGGACACGGACTGGTAGAGGTCGCTCTCGCGGGCCGCGACCTCCATCAGGCCGGGGTCGCGGGAGATCGCCGCCAGCACCCGGGGCTCCATCTGAGCCGCGTCGGCCACCACCAGCCGCCAGCCGGGGTCGGCCACGACCGCACGCCGGATCACCTTGGGTATCTGCAGCGCGCCCCCGCCGTTGGTGACCCAGCGCCCGGTGACCGTGCCGCCCGCGAGGAACTCGGGACGGAACCGGCCCTCGCGCACCCAGTCCCGCAGCCAGGACCAGCCGTATGCCACCCAGATCCGGTACAGCCGCTTGTACTCCAGCAGCGGGGCCACGGCCGGGTGGTCGAGGGACTGGATCTCCCAGCGGCGGGTGGAGCCGACCTTGATCCCGGCCCGCGCGAAGGCCCTGATCACATCGGCCGGGAGGTCGGGGCGGACCCGGTGGCCGAAAGCGGCGGACACCTCGTCGGCCAGCTCGGCCAGCCGGCGCGGTTCCCCGCCGCCCGCGTACCGCTCGCCCAGCAGGTCGGTGAGCAGGGCGCGGTGCACGTCCGCACGCCAGGGCAGGCCCGAGCGGTTCATCTCGGCGGCCACCAGCATCCCCGCCGACTCCGCGCTGGTCAGCAGGCGCATCCGGTCGGGGTGGGCGGTCCGCTCGTGTCTTCGCTGCTGCTCGGCGTAGACCTCCAGGAGGTCGGTCAGCGGCATCCGGGTGCCGGTCGGTTCGAACAGCGAGGACTGCGCGCCCGGTTCGGCCGCGCGCTGCGGTGGGTCGGGCGGTACGGGGCCGCCCCGGAGGCGGGCCAGGGCGGCGGCGGCCGAGCGTGGTTCGCCGTGCCGTCCCTCGTGGCCCAGGAGCAGGGTCTCGGCGTCCTCGATGTCGTAACACCGCTCTACTCGCACCCCCGTGGCGAGCAGGCGCGGGTAGACCTCGGCGGTCGACCTCCACACCCAGCGTCCGGTCTCCGGGCGGCTCCGCACCGCCTGGGCGAGATCGCTCTCGCGCCGGACCGGACCCGCGGGCAGCCCGTCCCGGCCGAGGGGGGCGACGTCCACGCCACCGTCCTCGGCCGGTGCGAGTGCCCACCGGTCGGTCATGCGTCTGAGTGTGGCAGGGGGGTCTGACAACGGTCCTGAGCTGCGCTTTCGCCGCGCGGGTCAGCTCTCCTGCTCGTCGTCCGGGTGGGTGGCGGCCTGCTGGGCCGAGTCGGCCGCCTGCTTCTGCTCCAGGAGCAGGGCCAGCGCCCGGTTCACGTACTCCTCGGTGCCCTCCTTGGTGATGCCGAGGCCGGCCAGGACGCCGGTGCCGTTCTCCTGCTCCAGCAGGGCCAGCAGGATGTGCTCGGTGCCGATGTAGTTGTGACCGAGCCGGAGCGCCTCGCGGAAGGTGAGTTCCAGGGCCTTCTTGGCCTCGGGGCCGTACGGGACCAAGTCGGGGGCGGTGCCGGTGGCCGGGGGGAGCGCGGCGGTCGCTGCCTGGCGTACGGCGTCGGCCGCCACACCCTGTGCCTCCATGGCCTTCACCGCGAGGCCCTCCGGCTCGGCCAGCAGGCCGAGGACGAGGTGCTCGGGGCGGCCTTCGGCGTTGCGGGCGGTCACCGCGGCGTTGTGCGCCGCCATGACGACGTTGCGGGCGCGGGGGGTGTAGCGGCTGAAGCCCTGGTTGGGGTCGAGGTCGGCTGACTCCTTGGAGACGAACCGCTTCTGCGCCGCCTGCCGGGTCACGCCCATGCTCTTGCCGATGTCGGTCCAGGACGCGCCGGAGCGGCGGGCCTGGTCCACGAAGTGCCCGATCAGATGGTCCGCCACGTCGCCCAGGTGGTCCGCGGCGATCACCGCGTCCTGGAGCTGTTCGAGGGGCTCGGCGTGGGCGGTCTTGATGGCCTCGATGAGGTCGTCGAGGCGTACGGATGCCGTGACTTTCGGGTTGGTCGCCATGTGACAACCGTAGGTTGACAGCAGCGAGGTGTCAACCGATGGTTGACAGTCACCCGCCGGGAATTCCGGAAGGTTTTCCACAGGCTGTGGACGGTTTTGTCGGGCTGTCGGCCCGCCGTGGCACGATCGACCACGTGACCAGCACTGCCAGCACCGTCGAACGCGCCTTCGCGGCCGCTCTCTACGACGACACCGACTCGGGACTCGACACCGGCGCCTCCCTGCTCGCCGCCGACACCGGCGCCGACGCCGAACTCGCCCGGCGCGGCGAGGAGTTCGTGGCGGCTGCCTGGCAGCGCGGGTGGCAGCCCGCCGACGTGGCGCGGTTGGTGCGGCGAGAGCTGGAGGACGCCCACCTCGGCCTCGCCGCCGCCCTGATCCGTGCCCAGGCCGCGAAGGACCGGCCGCGCGGACCCCGCTGGACCGCCCAGCTCGACGCCCTCGCCGAGCAGCCCGAGGCCCGCCCCGCCGACCGCTTCTCGCACGCCACCACCGTCCTGGAGCTGTACCGGCTGTTGCTGCGCCTGCCCACGCTGGAACCACTGGAGGAACCCCGCCGGCCTGCCGGACCGGGCACGTCCCGCATGCTCGGCCGTATCCGCGCCCTGCTCGCCAAGGCCGAGGGCACCGGATACCCGGAGGAGGCCGAGGCGCTCACCGCCAAGGCCCAGGAGCTGATGGCCCGGCACAGTGTCGACGAGGCGCTGCTCGCCGCCTCCGCCCCGGCGCCGGACGCGCCCGGCGCCTGCCGGATAGGCGTCGAGCCGCCGTACGAGCAGGCCAAGGCCGTACTGCTGGACGCGGTCGCCCGGGCCAACCACTGCCGCGCGGTGTGGAACGAGCCGTACGCCTTCTCCACGGTGGTCGGCTTCGAGGCCGACCTGGAGGCGGTCGAGCTGCTGTACACCTCGCTGCTGGTGCAGGCCACGCACGCGATGGCCAAGGCCGAGGCCGCCCAGCGGGCCCGGGGCCGCAAGCGGACCAAGACCTTCCGCCAGTCGTTCCTCGCCGCCTATGCCCACCGCGTCGGCGACCGCCTCACGGCCGCCGCCGGAAGCCAGGTCAGCGAGGACCTGCTCCCGGTACTGGTCACCCGCGAAACAGCCGTCACCGACCGCCTGGAAAGCATGTTCCCCCGCACGACCACCACCCGCCTGCGCGGCATCAACGACGAGGCCGGCTGGACGGAGGGAGCGAAGGCGGCGGACAAGGCGCAGGTGAGGTCCCGCCCGAGACTCCCGTGAGACCCCGGCACCGCCGCATGCGGGACGGTGGCTCCCGCGCTGCTGACCGCCACGCCCCGACGGCCGCCCACCCCGAAACGGAGCACGTCCGCGCGAGAGCCTGCTTCTGACCGCCTCCCGCCCCTCCCGGAGCGGAGCACGTCCGCGCGGGAGCAGGCCTGATGACGCACCCGGCCGGGACCGCGCCGGCCACAGGCTGTCGGACCCCGCGCCGCCGAACCGAGACGGGTCTCGCCCGAGCCGTTGACTGCCCGCGCCGGAGCCGACCGTGGCGGGCCATCCGGCCGGGACCGCGCCGGCCACAGGCTGTCGGACCCCGCGCCGCCGAACCGAGACGG
>NZ_WWKH01000600.1:0-1144 GCF_009865595.1 Streptomyces sp. SID1328
GGAGAGCTGGTCCACCATCGTGTTGATGGTGGTCTTCAGTTCCAGGATCTCGCCGCGCGCATCGACGTCGATCTTCTTGGACAGGTCGCCGTTGGCGACCGCGGTCGTCACCTGGGCGATGTTGCGGACCTGGCCGGTGAGGTTGTTCGCCATCGAGTTGACGTTGTCGGTCAGGTTCTTCCAGGTCCCGGCGACGTGCGGCACCCTCGCCTGGCCGCCGAGCCGGCCCTCGGTGCCGACCTCGCGGGCCACCCGGGTGACCTCGTCGGCGAACGCGGAGAGCGTGTCGACCATGGTGTTGATGACGTCGGCGAGGGCGGCGACCTCGCCCTTGGCCTCGACGGTGATCTTCTGGGACAGGTCGCCCTTGGCCACCGCGGTGGCGACCTGGGCGATGGAGCGGACCTGCCCGGTCAGGTTGGAGGCCATGACGTTGACGTTGTCGGTCAGGTCCTTCCAGGTACCCGAGACGCCACGTACGGTCGCCTGCCCCCCGAGGTTTCCTTCCGTGCCCACTTCGCGGGCCACGCGGGTGACCTCGTCGGCGAACGCCGACAGCTGGTCCACCATCGTGTTGATGGTCTCCTTCAGCTGCAGAATCTCACCCCGGGCGTCCACCCGGATCTTCTGCGACAGATCCCCCTGGGCGACCGCGGTGGTGACGTCGGCGATGGACCGGACCTGCGCGGTCAGGTTGTCGGCCATGACGTTGACGGACTCGGTGAGGTCCTTCCACGTACCCGAGACGCCCTTGACGTCCGCCTGGCCGCCGAGGCGGCCCTCGGTGCCGACCTCGCGGGCCACGCGGGTGACCTCGTCGGCGAAGGCCGACAGCTGGTCCACCATCGTGTTGATGGTGTCCTTCAGCTGCAGAATCTCACCCTTGGCCTCGACAGTGATCTTCTGCGAGAGGTCGCCCTTGGCCACGGCGGTGGCCACCTGGGCGATGGAGCGGACCTGGTTGGTGAGGTTGCCGGCCATGAAGTTGACCGAGTCGGTCAGATCCCGCCAGGTTCCCGAGACGCCCTTGACGTCCGCCTGGCCGCCGAGGCGGCCCTCGGTGCCGACCTCGCGGGCCACGCGGGTGACCTCGTCGGCGAACGCGGACAGCTGGTCCACCATCGTGTTGATGGTGTCCTTCAGC
>NZ_WWKH01000601.1:0-430 GCF_009865595.1 Streptomyces sp. SID1328
GGGCGCTCCGCTGCCGCCGGGGGCGAGCGCCGTACTGCGCCGCGAGCACGGCGAGGTGGAGCGGTCCACGAGCCTGCTCCACCTCGCCGCCCCCGGCCCCCTCCCCGAGGGCCACGACGTGCGCCCGCGCGGGCAGGAGTGCGCGAGCGGTGAGCCGCTGCTCCCGGCGGGGACCAGTGTCACCCCGGCCGTGCTGGGCCTGGCGGCGGCGAGCGGCTACGACCGGCTGGTGGTGCACCGGCGCCCCAGCGTGGAGCTGTTCGTCCTGGGCGACGAGCTGCTGGACGCCGGGGTGCCGCGCGGCGGCCGGGTCCGCGACGCGCTCGGCCCGCTGCTGCCGTCCTGGCTGCGCGGTCTCGGCGCCGAGGTGATCGGCCGGCACCGGGTGGCGGACCGGCTGGCGGAGCTGCGCGAGGCCGTGGCCCACTCC
>NZ_WWKH01000061.1:0-9249 GCF_009865595.1 Streptomyces sp. SID1328
GCCCTTCGGGCGACGACGCGAATGGTCAGACAGGACCTAGGCCCGCGCCGGATCTGAACAGCCGTACCCGTGAGGGCCGTCCATGACCGGGCGGCCCTCGCTCGTGCCGGGAAACGCGCTGGTCCACGCCCCTCACGGAGCCTTCCCGCAGGCCCCCGGTGGCGTAGGGTCGGCACGATAGGAACACCGACGGAAAGGGGCCTGACCATGGCGCAGGAAGTACGCGGCGTCGTCGCACCGGGGAAGGACGAGCCGGTACGGATCGAGACGATCGTGATCCCCGATCCGGGCCCCGGCGAGGCCGTCGTGGACATCCAGGCGTGCGGGGTCTGCCACACCGATCTGCACTACAAGCAGGGCGGCATCTCCGACGACTACCCCTTCCTGCTCGGCCACGAGGCCGCCGGTGTCGTGGAGTCGGTGGGGGAGGGCGTCACCGACGTCGCGCCCGGTGACTTCGTGATCCTCAACTGGCGTGCGGTGTGCGGCCATTGCCGGGCCTGTCTGCGCGGCCGTCCCTGGTACTGCTTCAACACCCACAACGCGAAGCAGAAGATGACCCTCGCCTCCACCGGCCAGGAGCTCACCCCCGCCCTCGGCATCGGCGCCTTCGCCGAGAAGACGCTCGTCGCGGCCGGCCAGTGCACCAAGGTCGACCCCAAGGTCTCCCCGGCCGTCGCGGGGCTGCTCGGCTGCGGTGTCATGGCGGGCATCGGCGCGGCCATCAACACCGGCAACGTCGGCCGGGGCGACTCCGTCGCCGTCATCGGCTGCGGCGGCGTCGGGGACGCGGCCATCGCCGGGGCCGCGCTGGCCGGGGCCGTGAAGATCATCGCTGTCGACATCAACGACCGCAAGCTTGAGAAGGCGCGCACGCTGGGCGCCACCCACACGGTCAACTCCAAGGAGACCGACCCGGTCGAGGCGATCCGCGAAATCACCGGCGGCTTCGGCGCCGACGTGGTGATCGACGCGGTCGGCCGCCCGGAGACCTACCGGCAGGCGTTCTACGCCCGCGACCTGGCCGGCACCGTCGTCCTGGTCGGCGTGCCCACCCCGGAGATGAAGCTGGAACTGCCCCTGCTGGACGTGTTCGGCCGCGGCGGCTCCCTCAAGTCGTCCTGGTACGGCGACTGTCTGCCCTCGCGGGACTTCCCCGCGCTGATCGACCTGCACCTCCAGGGGCGCCTCCCGCTGGACGCGTTCGTCACGGAGACCATCCAACTGGACCAGGTGGAGCAGGCGTTCGAGCGGATGCAGCACGGCGACGTGCTGCGGTCGGTGGTGGAGTTCTGATGACCGCCCGCATCGAACGCCTCGTCACCTCCGGCCAGTTCACCCTCGACGGGGGGAGCTGGGACGTCGACAACAACGTGTGGATCGTCGGCGACGACCACGAGGCCGTCGTCATCGACCCCGCGCACGACGCCGAGGCCATCCGCGAAGCCGTGGGCGACCGACGGCTCACCGCGATCGTGTGCACCCACGCGCACAACGACCATGTCAACGCGGCCCCCGCCCTCGCCGACCTGACCGGCGCGAGCATCTGGCTCCACCCGGACGACCTGCCGCTCTGGCGGCTCACCCACCCCGACCGCGAGCCCGACGAGCACCTGGTCGACGGCCAGGTGCTGGAGGCCGCCGGAGCCGATCTGACGGTGCTGCACACGCCCGGTCACGCCCCCGGCGCCGTCTGCCTCTACGACCCCGGTCTGGGAGCGGTGTTCAGCGGTGACACCCTCTTCCAGGGCGGCCCCGGCGCCACCGGGCGGTCGTACTCGCACTTCCCGACGATCATCGACTCGATCCGGGACCGGCTGCTCACCCTCCCCCCGGAGACGAGGGTGCTCACCGGCCACGGCGACCCCACGACGATCGGCGAGGAGTCGGGCCACCTCCAGGAGTGGATCGAGCGGGGTCACTGATCCGCACCGCCTGAGCGGGGACCGCCGCGACCGCACAGCCCCTGTCGCGGCGGTCCCCGCTGCCCTACCGTCGGCCCATGACCGATCTCACCCATCGCTTCACCGGCCACGCGGCCCTCGTCACGGGCGCGGGCCGGGGCATCGGCGCGGCCGTCGCCCGGCGCCTCGCCCAGGAGGGCGCCCGGGTCCTGGTCACCGACCAGGACGCACCCGAGGCCGAGCAGACCGCCGCCTCACTGCGCCAACAGGGGCTCACCGCCGAGGCGTCGGTGTGCGACGTGGCCGACCGGGCCTCGGTGGAGGCGGCCGTGGCCCACGCGGTCGACGCCTTCGGCTCGCTCGACGTGCTGGTGAACTGCGCCGCCCACTGCTCACCGGACGCGGGCGCGAAGTTCGAGGACGACCCGGACGAGTCCTGGGCCCGTGACCTCGACATCACCTTGGGCGGCGTCCGACGCTGCTGCCAGGCCGCGCTGCCCCACCTCGCTGCCTCCGGACGCGGCGCCATCGTGAGCATCGGCTCGGTCAACGGCCTGATGGACTTCGGCAACCACGCCTACAGCGCCGCCAAGGCCGGCCTCGGCTCCCTCACCCGCACCCTCGCCGGCCGCTCGGCCGCCCGCGGGGTCCGGGTCAACCTGGTAGCGCCGGGCACCGTGCGCACCTCCGCCTGGGAGGGCCGCGACGACGACCTGGACGCCGTACGGGACTGCTACCCGCTCGGGCGGGTCGGCGAGCCCGAGGACATCGCGGCGGCCGTCGCCTTCCTGGCCTCCCGTGACGCCGCCTGGATCACCGGCACCACCCTTGTCGTCGACGGCGGCCTCACCTCGGTGCACACCGGGTTCCGGACCGCGATGGACGGCAGCCGCGGCGGGCCGGGGTAAAGTTCACCGTTTCGTCACAGCATGCCGGAAACACAACCATCCGGCCGAGCAGCCGGTCTAGTAGGCCGAAAGCCCCAGGAACCACCGGGGCCGAGCACCCCGGGGGGATGTCCCCGGGACCCGCAGGGGAGAAGGGATGGGGCCGACCATGGGCGACATACGCAGACGGGGAGCCGTCGCACTCGGGGTCGGCGCGCTGGTCGCGCCGCTCACCATCGCCGTCACCGCCACTCCGGCCCAGGCCGCGAGCTGCACCACCAAGGCGGGCCCGTACCAGAAGCAGGTCGAGCGGTTCCTCGGCCGCACGGTGGACGGCAAGCAGTCCTCGGGGGACTGCTCGGCCATCCGCAGCTTCCAGAACAAGCACGGCATCACCCCCAACATCGGCTACGCGGGACCCGTCACCTGGGGTGTGATGGACCTCATGAACCGGCAGAAGGCCGTGGGGAAGAGCCCCAACAAGGACGGCAAGTGTCCGGTGAACAAGGGCCGTATCGCCTGTGTGAACCTCACCCTCCAGCTCAGCTGGGTGCAGGACGGCAAGAAGCTGGTCTACGGCCCCGTCCCGGTACGCACCGGCCGCGACAAGTACGAGACCCGCACCGGCCTGAAGAAGATCTATTGGCGGGACATCGACCACGTCTCCAACCTCTACGACGTGCCGATGCCCTACAGCCAGTTCTTCGATGGCGGCCAGGCGTTCCACTCCGTCGGTCTCAGCATGTGGAACCCGCCGGGCTCCCACGGCTGTGTGAACATGACCACGAAGGACGCGAAGAAGTACTGGTCGCTGCTGAAGAACGGCGACGACGTCTTCGTCTACGGCCGCAAGCCCGGCACCTGAGCCCGGCCCGCGTGCGGACGGGCGGGCGGAGCCGAACTCGCCCTTCCGCACGGCTTCTTGACGTGATGAGCAACACGGTCCGAAATGCCCGAATCGCACGTACTTATTCACGGCGCCTTCACGGGGACCGGCATATGCTTCACACCATGTCCACCACTGCTGAAGCCTCCTGCGGGCGCTCGGCCGCGGAGGTCAACGAGGAGATCCGGGCCCTGTGGCGCCGGTCGGGCGGCATCCTGACCAGCGAGCAGCGCGCGGAGTACCAGCGCCTCGTGATGGAGTGGGCCGCCGCGGCCCCGACGCCGCGCCGCCCGGTCTGACCGGACCCCGCAGAGCCACCGTCGAACCGCCCAGAGGGCATCCGTGACCGGGTGCCCTCGTTTGCCGTGCCCGCCTCCTCGGCCGTGCCCGTCGCCTCCTCGGCCGCGCTGCCTCGGCCCGGGGTCAGCCCCAGGTCGCCGAGTAGTACCGCTGGTACGCCTTGCGGTCCTGCTCGGCGCGGATGTACCGGGTGGCGACCAGCGCGATCACACTGCCCACGATCACCAGCAGTCCAGGGCCGACGTTGCGGGTGTCGGTGAGGCGGGCCAGCAGCGTCTGTCCGTCCACGCCGGTCACCGGCGCCGAGGAGCCGGGGCGGGCCGCGCTCGGCGTCATCCCGGTCTGGCCCGTCTCCGTCGCCGGGGTGGGTGCGGCGCCCTGGGCGCCGGGGGGAGGCGTGGCGGTGATGAGCTTGACGTTCAGCGCGGTGAGCGCCTTGGTCACCGGCTGGAAGAAGGTCGTACCGCCGGTGGTGCAGTCGCCGTTGCCGCCGGAGGTGACGCCGAGGGCGACACCCTCGGAGAACATCGGGCCGCCGCTGTCGCCGGGTTCGGCGCAGACATTGGTCTCGATCAGGCCGGTGACGGTGCCCTCGGGGTAGTTCACGGTCGCGTTGAGCGCGGTCACCTGGCCGTCGTGCAGCCCGCTGGTGCTGCCGCTGCGGAACACCCGCTGGCCCACGGCCGCGTCGCCCGCGCCGGTGATGCGGACGCCCTTGCCGCCGCCGACCGCGACCACGTCGGCGCCCTGTCCGGCCTTGTTGGTGTCGTACTGCACGAGGGAGAAGTCGCCGCCGGGGAAACTGCTGTTGACCGTCGCGCCGAGCTGCCGGGTGCCCTGGCCGTCCGCGAACCAGATGGAGCCGGTCGGCCCGCAGTGCCCGGCGGTGAGGATGAAGTCCCGTTGTCCGTCGGTCACGTTGAATCCGGCCGAGCAGCGGCCGCCGGTCGAGAGGATCGGCTGGGCGCCGTTGAGCCGGGTGGTGAACCTGCCCCCGGTCCGCTGCATCGTCACGAAGTCACCGATGCGCGCGGCGACTTGAGTCATCTTCGTCCAGTCGCCGGACGACACCGTGCGGTCCCCGCTCACCACGATCCGGTTGGTGCGGTAGTCCACCGCCCAGGCGGTGCCCGGCACGCGCGGGGCCGAACGCAGCGCCGCGGTGGCCGACTTCAGCTCGTTCATGCTGTGGCCCACGACCTTGGCCCGGGCTCCCGCCGCGCGTACCTCGGCGGCCGCCCGCTCGTCGGTCACGGCGACGACCGGACGGCCCTGCGCGTCCACCCAGTTGCCCGCCGAGCGGGCCGTGCCGAGCCGTTCCGCGAGTGCCGCGCCCTTGGTCCCGGCCGTACCGGCCGCGCTGAAGGTGGTGGCCGGCGCGGCCGGGGTCTCGCTCGCCATGGCCGCCTGCGCGACCATCCCTCCTCCCAGGAGGAGTCCGCCGACCGCCGCCAGCCGTGTCACTCGCCGGACGACCCGCCGTCGTGCGTGCCTCATGCCAGACTCCCGAACCCCGAGCGCGCACCGCCCGGACGGGCGGCACGGGGCCCTCCGGTCGCGAGCGCCCCCCGTCAGTACGGGCACGGGGCCGGGAGCGTTCACCGGACGGCACGATTCCGCCCGGCCGGCGGGGTCAGTTCTTGCGGGCCACCCCGCCGAACATGGCGACCTCCTCCGGCTCGGTGTCCCCGGTGCCCTCGGGACGCCAGCGCGAGCAGGACACCACGCCCGGCTCCAGCAGCTCCAGGCCGTCGAAGAAGCGGGTGACGTCCTCGGGGGTGCGCTGGGTGAGCTTGGGGGTGCCGTGCTCGTTCCAGAACTTCACCGCCTCGTCCACGTCCGGCATCGAGGGGCTGGTGACGGTGTGCGACAGCACCAGGTAGCTCCCGGCCGGCAGCCGGTCCACCAACTGCCGCACCAGGCGGTACGGGTCCTCGTCGTCGCCGATGAAGATGACCACGCCGAGCAGCATCAGGGCCACCGGCCGGCTGAAGTCCAGCGTCTTCGCCGCGTGCTCGAAGATCGAGTCGATGTTGCGCAGATCCTCGTCGAGGTAGTCCGTACGGCCCTCGGGGGTGCTGGTGAGCAGGGCGCGGGCGTGGGTGAGGACCAGCGGGTCGTTGTCGACGTAGACGACCCGCGTCTCCGGGGCCACGCCCTGCGCGACCTCGTGCGTGTTTTCGGCGGTGGGCAGGCCGGTGCCGATGTCCAGGAACTGCCGGATGCCGAGGTCGCCGACCAGATGACGCACGGCACGGCCCAGGAAGAGGCGGTCGTGGCGGGCGTACTCCCCGATGCCGGGGTGCAGTTGGCGGATCTGGTCGCCGGCCGCGCGGTCGACCTCGTAGTTGTCCTTGCCGCCGAGCCAGTAGTTCCAGATGCGGGCGGTGTGCGGCTGGCCGGTGTTGATGCGGGCGCGCAGGGACACGGCCACGTCGTTGGTGGCGGCCGGGTTGTCGGTCACGGGGGTCAGCTCCTGGGGTGCCTGGGGCGGGAGGTACCGGTCAAGACGCAATCTAGACGCCGCAGTTGCTCCGCGCCGCAGGTCCGCCGCATTGGGGGTGTCCGCGCGCCCCTTGGCGGGCTCCCTCGTAGACTCGGAGTCATGGTCGACGCGCTTGTGTCCCGGCTCGGCTCGGGCAAGTACCTGCTGGTCACCAGCTACCGCAAGGACGGCACTCCGGTGGCCACCCCGGTCTGGGTCGTCCCCGACGGTGACGCCCTCGGCGTCTGGACCGCCGCCGACAGCTACAAGGTCAAGCGCATCCGCCGCCGCGCGGACGTCCTGGTGGGCCCCTGCGACATGCGCGGCCGCCCGACCCGCGCCCCGCACCCCGCGCACGCCGAGATCGCCGACCCCGCCACCACGGCCCGCTACCGCACCCTGATCGCCCACAAGTACGGCCTCGCGGGCCGCCTCACCCTGCTGGGCAGCAGGCTGCGCCGGGGGACCGAGGGCACGGTGGGAATCCGGGTGACGTTTCCGGCCTAGCCGGCCGACCGCCTCAGGTCCACGCCCGGCACGACTCGTCCAGCAGCTGGAAGACCGGTTCGCCGCGTACCGGGTCCTCGGCCGTCGACAGGCGGACTCGGTCGCCGCTGTGGATGCCGATCAGCGGGCCCATGACGCGGCCGCGTACGACGAAGCCCTCGGCGAGTTCGACGAGGGAGACGTTGCGGGCGGCGGGGGTGTTGCGGTGGACGGTGGTGGAGTGGCGGACCGTGCCGATGCCCTCGCTGCGCTCGGTGCGGAGGTCGCTGCCCTGGCAGACCGGACACAGGAGCCGGTGGTACATCGCGGTGCCGCACCAGCCGCAGCGCTGGTACTCGATGGAGTCGGCGGGGCGCTCGGTGAGGAGGCTCGCCGAGCCCGCCACCGGCTGGGCCGTTCCTGCTGAGTGGTGGTACACGCTCGTCAACTCCCTGCACTGGGCCGGAATCCGCTCGTGCCCGATGCCGTGCCACCGTGCACGAGCGACAGCGTATGGCACTCAGTGTCACTCGTAAAGGCACTGCGTACCCTTATTTACCGGCTCGCGCCCCGGGCCGCCTCGAACTGCCGCACCACCTGCCAGAGCGGGGTGTCCCGGCGGGCCACCAGGACCACCACGTCGTCGGGGCGCGGCGACTCGGGCGGGAAGGGAGACGGCGCGGGCCGGGCCGGCGCGTCGGCGAACGCCGTCTGCACGCAGGCCAGTGCGTGGTCCACGGCCGCGTCCGCGTCCCCCTTGCCGTCCGAACGCAGCCAGGAGCGAAGGGCGTTGTTGTGTGCGGCGACCACCGCGGCCGCGATCACGTCCGCGCGCAGCGTGCCGTCCGGCAGCTTTGCGAACCTCCCGCGCAGATACGCGGCGAGTGCCCGCTCGTAGCGCCAGACGACCGACAGTTCGTACGCCCGCAGCCCCGGCACCCGGCGGGTCAGCCGGTAGCGCTGGACCGAGAACGCCGGGTTCTCCGCGTACATGCGCAGCACCAGCCGGGCAGCGTCGCACACCCGCCGCACCGGCTCCTCGTCGCTCTCGCCCGCCGCGAGGAACGCGGTCATGTCGGCGAGGCAGCTCTCGTGGTCGGGGAAGACCACGTCCTCCTTGGAGGGGAAGTAGCGGAAGAACGAACGCCGTCCGACCTCCGCCAGCGCCACGATGTCGTCCACCGTGGTCTGCTCGTAGCCGCGTTCCAGGAAGAGCTGGAAGGCGGCCGCCACCAGGGCGTCCCGCATCGGCGGCTTCGCGGGCGGCGCCGCACTGCTGGTGCTCATGGACGGGAACGTAGCACCCGGCGGCCACCTGTGGCACTGAGTGCAGCCGACAGGGCCCATTGAGGGAACCGAGTGCTCTGTGCGGGCCCGGCGATCATCGTCCACCTGCTGCGACGTAACCTTTCTCCACCCTGTCGGCACCCGGCCCGTACGAGGAGATCCCGTATGCCCTCCGCCCGCCCCCGCCTGCTCTACGTCACCGACCTGGCGTACCCGGCCCGCGGGCGTCGCTACGGCGACGAGGACGTCCTCCTCACCTCCCGGCTGCGCGACCACTTCGATCTCGCCCTGTGCCACCCGAGGGACGCGGCCGCGCTGATGGACGGCTTCGACGCCGTCGTGGTCCGCAACAGCGGGCCCGTGCTGGGCTATCACGCCGAGTACGAGGCGTTCCGTGCCCGCGCCCTGGAGACCGGCGCCCGCGTCTACAACCCGCTGACCGGCAAGGCCGACATGGCCGGCAAGGGGTACCTGCTCGACCTCACCGAGGCCGGACTCCCGGTCATCCCCACCGTCGACCGCGCCGAGGATCTGCACCGGCTGCCCGCCGCCGACCGGTACGTCGTCAAGCCGACCTACGGCGCGGACTCCCTCGGCCTGCGCACCGTCCCGGCGAGCCGCGTGGCCGAGGCCCCGGTGGCGGACGGCTCGGTCCTGGTCCAGCCGCACATCGAATTCGTCCACGAGGTGTCCTTCTACTTCGTGGACGACGACTTCCAGTACGCCCTCTACGCCCCGGACCCCCGCGACCGCTGGGACCTGAAGCCGTACCGGGCGACCGCCGCCGACCTGGAGTTCGCGCGCGGCTTCATCGACTGGAACGGCCTCGGTCACGGCATCCAGCGCGTCGACGCCTGCCGGACCCTGGAGGGCGAGCTGCTCCTGGTCGAGCTGGAGGACCTGAACCCGTACCTCTCCCTGGACGTCCTTCCCGAGGAGGAGCAGGACGCGTTCGTGGGCACGTTCACCGCCTCCCTGAGCCGTTTCGTGCAGGCGGTAGATCCAGACATAGGG
>NZ_WWKH01000602.1:0-1685 GCF_009865595.1 Streptomyces sp. SID1328
ATGGTCAAGTCGCCCGTGATGTTCGTGGTGTGGATCGGCTCCGTGCTGACCACGGCGTTCTCCCTCACCGACCCCACCGACTGGTTCGGCTGGACGATCAGCGTCTGGCTGTGGCTGACCGTGCTGTTCGCCAACCTCGCGGAGGCGGTCGCCGAGGGCCGGGGCAAGGCGCAGGCCGACACCCTCCGCAAGGCCCGGGCCGACACCGTGGCCCGCAGGCTGACCGGGACCGCCGAGGAACATGTCTCCGGCACCGAGCTGCGTGTCGGTGACCTGGTCGTATGCGAGGCGGGCGAGGTGATCCCCGGTGACGGCGACGTCGTGGAGGGCGTCGCCTCGGTGGACGAGTCCGCGATCACGGGCGAGTCGGCACCGGTCATCCGGGAGTCCGGGGGCGACCGGAGTGCCGTCACGGGTGGCACCAAGGTGCTCTCCGACCGGATCGTCGTCCGGATCACCACCCGGCCGGGGGAGACCTTCATCGACCGGATGATCGGACTGGTGGAGGGTGCGGCCCGGCAGCGCACACCCAACGAGATCGCGCTGAACATCCTGCTGGCCTCGCTCACCCTCGTCTTCCTGCTGGCCTGCGCCACGCTGCCGCCGTTCGCCGCGCACGCGGGCACTCACCTCACGATGGTGGTGCTGGTCGCCCTGCTGGTGTGCCTGATCCCCACCACCATCGGCGCCCTGCTCTCCGCCATCGGCATCGCCGGGATGGACCGCCTGGTCCAGCGCAATGTGCTGGCCATGTCGGGCCGGGCCGTCGAGGCGGCCGGTGACGTGTCGACCCTGCTGCTGGACAAGACCGGCACCATCACTCTCGGCAACCGCCGGGCCGCCGAGTTCGTGCCGGTGGGCGGCGCGAGCGAGGCCGAACTCGCGGACGCCGCCCAGCTCTCCTCGCTGGCCGACGAGACCCCCGAGGGCCGTTCCGTCGTCGTCCTGGCCAAGGAGGCGTACGGCCTGCGTGAGCGCCACCAGGGCCGGCTGGCCGGTGCCGAGTGGGTCGCGTTCACCGCGCAGACCCGGATGTCCGGCGTCGACCTGGACGGGCGCAGTGTCCGCAAGGGCGCGGCCGCCTCGGTGCTGCGCTGGGTGCGCGAGCAGGGCGGCACTGTCGCCGGTGACACGGAAGCCGCCGCCGACCGGATCTCCCGCGCGGGCGGCACCCCCCTGCTGGTCGCCGTGCGGGACGGCCGGGGCGCCCGCGTGCTGGGCGTCGTCCACCTCAAGGACGTCGTCAAGGACGGCATGCGGGAACGGTTCGCCGAGCTGCGCCGGATGGGCATCCGGACCGTCATGATCACCGGGGACAACCCGCTGACCGCCAGGGCCATCGCGGAGGAGGCCGGCGTCGACGACTTCCTCGCGGAGGCCACCCCCGAGGACAAGATGGCCCTCATCAAGCGGGAGCAGGCGGGCGGCAAGCTCGTCGCCATGACCGGGGACGGCACCAATGACGCCCCCGCGCTGGCCCAGGCGGACGTCGGCGTCGCCATGAACACCGGCACGTCGGCCGCCAAGGAGGCCGGCAACATGGTCGACCTGGACTCCGACCCGACCAAGCTCATCGAGATCGTCGGGATCGGCAAACAGCTCCTCATCACGAGGGGCGCGCTGACCACGTTCTCCATCGCCAACGACGTGGCCAAGTACTTCGCGATCATCCCGGCGCTGTTCGC
>NZ_WWKH01000603.1:0-35894 GCF_009865595.1 Streptomyces sp. SID1328
GACGAGATCGGCATGGGCGACAACATCTGGCTAAACGACCGCGATGCGGTGCGTACCCCCATGCAGTGGTCGCCGGATCGCAATGCGGGATTCTCCCTGGCGGACCCAGGTCGACTGCGCCTGCCCGTCAACATGGACGCCGTCTACGGCTACCAGTCCGTCAACGTGGAAGCGCAGACGAAAACGCCGGCATCGCTGCTGCACTGGACCCGCCGGATGCTCGCCGTCCGCCGAGCCCATCCCGCCTTCGGGCTGGGCACCTACCGAGAACTGGCCACCTCCAACGACAAGGTGCTCGCCTATGTGCGTGAGCACATGGCGGAGGACGGCACGCGGGACACGGTGATATGCGTCAACAACCTCGCGGCCTCACCACAGCCGGTCTCGCTGCGCCTGCCCGCGGCACCCGGCACGACACCGGTCGAGCTGACGGGCGGCACCCTGTTCCCTCCCGTGGACGACACGCACTACCGGCTGACGCTGTCGGGTCATGGCACCTACTGGCTGGCCCTCCCCTCCGAGGAGGACCGGTGACCACGTGCCCTCCGTCCGTCGCGGTGATGTTGCGTTCGCCCGAGCTCTGCCGAGGCCTTGCGGCATGGCTGCCAAAGCAGCGGTGGTTCGCGAGTACAAAGACCTCATTGCCCGGGGTGAGCGTGCAGGAAGTGCACCAGTTCGCTGGCACCGCCCCCGGAGCGTGGCCCGCCGGCGCCTTCGTCCTCGTCCGCGCCGGGAACAGCGGCACCAAAGAGACCTACCTCGTCCCGCTGGGGGTGAATGAGGCCGAAGACGCCCCGTGCGACAGCGGAGTGGTAGCACGTGTCGGCGCCCTCGCCGTCTACGACGCGCTCGACGACCCGGTTCTGGTCAATGCCCTGATCCGGCACACCATGGAGGGCAATGCCATGGAGGGCGTGCGCTACCTTCCCGAAACACAGGTCACCGCTCCCCTCTGGGCGGACCTGGCGGTCCGGCCGCTCGGTGCGGAACAGAGCAACAGCTCCGTCATCGCGGGAGAGGAGTACATCCTCAAGCTGTTCCGACGCCCGAGGTCCGGCCCCAGCCCCGATTTGACGGTGCACCGGCTGCTGCGCGACGCCGGCTCCCCGCACGTCACACCGTTGCTGGGAGCGGTGGAAAACGCGGGAACGGGCGCCACCTTCGCCACCTTGCAGAGGTACCTGCCGGACGCGGCGGACGGTTGGGCGCTGGCGGTGGCGGGGGCGGCGCAGGGATGCGGCGGCCCCGCGCACCGGGACTTCCCGGAGCAGGTGCGACACCTCGGCGCGGCGGTCGCGTCCGTCCACCACGACCTGGCCAGCTCGGGCGGCGAAGTCGTCATGGAGGCCGCCCACTACCGGCAGATGTCCGAGGGGTTCCTGCGGCGGCTGGAACGGGCGCTGGAGCAGTGCGCGCAACTAAAACCCCTGGCGACGCCTCTGCGGGAGATCTTCACGTCGGTCGCGGCACTGCGCCCCCACGAGACCCGGGTCGCCCATCCGATCCACGGTGACCTGCACCTGGGGCAGACCTTGTGGACCGGTGCCGGATGGCTGCTGCTTGACTTCGAGGGTGAGCCGCTGGCGGACCCCGCGGAACGGGTCGGCCACCACTCCCCCTTGCGAGACGTGGCCGGCATGCTCCGGTCCTTCGACTACGCCGCCCATCAGCCCGGCGCGGCCGGACAGCCGGAGCCTGACGGGGCGGCGCGGAACAACGGTGCCCGGGGCTGGGCACACCGGCTCCGGCGGGAATTCCTGCGCGGCTACGCCGCCGGCCAGCCGCTCGACCCCGAACTGCGGACGCTGTTACGGGCCTTCGAACTGGACAAGGCCGTGTACGAGGTGCTCTACGAGATCCGGCACCGGCCGCTCTGGGCGTGGATACCCCTGACGGCGTTGGAGCGGGAACTAGTGGCGCCAGGTTAGACCGCGCGGAGCCCGCGGTCGCTGGTGCGCGGTGTCCGGCGCCGGCGACCGCGGGCTCCGCGGCGTCGAAGGGAGGCTTAGGCCAGGCGGTCCGGGAGCGACGCGAGGCTGAAGTTGGACCACACGAAAGAGTCCATCTGGTGCTGGTCGCCGCTGAGGTTGATGACGCGGTCCACCTTGCCGTCGGAGCCGAAGTGCCAGACGAGGGCCCAGGTGGTGTCGACCTTGCCGACGCCTTCGGTGGACCAGCCGCGGTGCACGTCGACGACATATTCCTCGTTGGCGCCCAGGAAGAGCGGCTCGGCCTGGAAGCCGGTCTTGCCGAGCTGCTCGAAGAAGGAACGCACCTCGGAGATGCCTCGCTTGGTGCCGGCCAGCGGGTGGTGGCCGGGAATCGTCCACTCGATGTCCTGGGACAGCACCTGGGCGATGCCGTCCACATCATTGGCTGCGTACGCGGTGAAGAAGCGCTCCACGGCTTCGATCTTGGGGTCCTTGGTGCTCACTGTTCCTCCATGAGGATGTCGATCGGAGTGAAGGTCGGGTTCAGGGCCGTGCGGCCGGGTCGGTTCAAACGGCTTTGGCCAGCCGGGCGATCTGGTCCGGTGTCAAGCGGACGTCCGCCGCCCCCTGGTTCTCCTCGAGGTGGGCGAGCGACCTCGTCCCCGGGATCGGCAGGATGTTCGGTGACCGGTGCAGCAGCCAGGCGAGAGCGACCTGTCCCGGTGTCGCACCGGTCTCGTAGGCGATCTCGGCAAGCGGCCCGGTAGAACCGGCGTGGGTGCCGATCGCCAGCGGGAAGTAGGCGAGGAAGGCGATGCCCCTGGCGGCGCAGTACTCGACGACGGACTCGTTGTCACGGTCCGCGACGTTGTAACGGCTCTGGACCGCAGCGATGGGCGCGGAGCGCGCGGCCTCCCCGAGCTCCTCGATCGTCACCTCGCTGAGCCCGATGTGCCGCACCTTTCCCTCCTCCCGCAGTTCGCCGAGTGCGCCGATCTGCTCGGCGAGCGGCACATGGGGATCGATACGGTGCAGGAACAGGAGGTCCAGGTGGTCTTTCCTGAGCCGGCGAAGGCTCAGTTCCGCCTGTTGTTTCAGGTACTCCGGCCGCCCGAGGGGGATCCACTCGTGTGGCGAGGGACGGACGATGCCCGTCTTGGTGGACAGAACCGTACCGGCTCGGTAGGGGAAGAGTGCGGAGGCGATCAGTTTCTCGTTGGCGCCCACACCGTAGGAGTCGGCCGTGTCGATGAGGTCGACACCGAGTTCCACCGCCCGTCGCAGCACGGCCTGGGCGTTCTCGGGATCGTCGGGGCCCGACCAGATCAATGACTCGCTGCTGGGTCCCGTTCCCTCGGCGAGCCGCATGGCCCCGAATCCGAGCCGGGAGACAGTGAGACTTCCTCCGATCGAGAACGTGCGCGCGGCAGGGGCGCCGGACAGCTCCGTGGGCATCTCTTCCATGCGCCCGACTGTAGGACGCCTCCAGGAGGAGGCCGAATCATCGCGGAGACTTCGCCAAGTCGTCGCGGCTCATGGGCGTAGCGGGATGAGGGAGCCCGGCCAACAAAGTCAACTTCCGCATGTAGGAGAGCGCTTTCGCCGGACATTGGGCATGAGGGCGCATCGCTGCCTAGCCTCGGATTTGTCAGCGGCCCTTTGGTTCCCCCCTCCGCGAGACGCCTACGGCCCCGCAGACGACTCCGTCGCCGGCCCGCACCGGACGGGTGGAATTCCCCTTCCCCTTCTCTCCCACGGCCCCGGTCGTGCTTTCGGAGGTTTCCCATGCACAGTGAGCAGACGCGTGCCATTCTCACGGAGTGGTTCGAGGCGATCGGCCGGGGCGACGGCGAGCAGATCATCGCCGCGCTTTCCCCCTCCATCGTCTTCGAACTTCCGAAGGACGAGTGGAACGCGGTGATCGGCTATCTCGGCACACACGTCGGACGCACTGCTGTCGCCGAGGCATTCCGTGTCCGCGCCGAGAACACCGAGGTACTCCAGTACGAGCTCCGGGAGCTCGTGGTGGAGGGCGGGACCGCCTATGCGCGCATCTACACCAAGGCCCGGCACACCCGCACTCTGGTGCCCTTCGAGATTGAGGACAGCCACCGGCTGGAACTCGACGAGCAGGGCCGGATCGCCCGCTGGAAGGTCTGGTTCGACCCCAACGGGGAGGTGGCGGCGTTTACCGCCGACCGGGATGTCCGCCTGCTCGCCGCGGTGCGGGAGGGATCCCTGGAGGAGACCCGCAGCCTGCTGGAGATCGGTGCGGCCCCCGATTACCGCGATCCGGCCTCTGGGCTGACCGTTCTCCAGACGGCCGCCGGACTCGGCCGCGCGGACCTGGTGCGCGCGCTGGTCGAGGCGGGCGGCGACGTGTTCACCACCGACGACCGGGCCGGGGGCACAGCCCTGCACAAGGCGGTGCAGGGGGGCGACCTGGCGACGGTGGCAGTGCTGGTGGAGGCGGGGAGTTTCGTCGATGCCGTGGCCCCCACCACCGGGCACACCCCGCTAATGGACGCACTCTGGTACAAGTGGCCCGACATAGTGGGCTACCTGCTCGCGCAGAACGCGAGTCTCGGGCTGTCCACGCACTACGGGTTCTCGATGCGGGAGCACTTCGAGTACGAGTTGAACGTCAATACGCGCGGCAAGGAGAAGCTTCTCGAGGCCGAGCGACTGTTGAAGAAGCGTACCGAGGACGATGAACGCCGCGCCGCCGAGCACGTCCTACTCTCCGCGGTGAACGCGGGCGACACCCATACCGTCCGGGGTCTGCTGCGCGAAGGCGCCGAGGTCGACCTGCGCTTCCCGGTCGTCAACGGCTTCAACGACGCGCACACCGCGCTGCTCGTCGCCGCTCGGGACGGTCACACCGAGATGGTTCGCGTACTGCTCGCCGGTGGCGCTGACGTCAACGCCACCGAGCCGACCTTCGGCGCGGTCCCGCTGCACAAGGCCGTCTACAACGGCCACGCCGACATCACCCGTCTCCTCGTCGAAGCCGATGGCGTCGATTTGGACTTCCAGGGCGCCACGAACGGCTACACCCCGCTCCACGACGCCCTGTGGCACGGATACGAGGACTGCGCCGACGTGCTGATCGAGGCGGGGGCCCGGCTGGATCTGGTCGGTCACGACGGGAAGACCCCGCGCGACATCGCGGTCGACTCCTTCGGTCCGGATCACCGCCTGGTCAAGGTCCTGGACCAGCGTTCCTGACCTGCCCAGGCAGACGGTAGAAAGGGAGAGGAACACCATGGCCACAACCATGCGAGCGGTACGCCAGCACACGTTCGGAGGCCCGCAGGTGCTGCGGATCGACCAAGCCCCCCGGCCGAAGCCGCTGTGGACGGAGGCGCTCGTGCGGGTCCACGCCGCCGGCGTCAACCCGGTGGACGGCAAGACCCGCGAGGGCGGCGGCATCTCTTCGGCGCAGGGCGGCCTGCCGATGACCCTGGGCTGGGACGTCTCAGGGGTGGTGGAGGAGGTCGGCTCCGGCGTCACCCGTTTCGCCCCGGGCGACGAGGTGTACGGAATGGTGAATTTCCCGCGCGTCGGCGCGGGTTACGCGGAGTACGTGACCGTGGACTCCGGCCAGCTCTGCCGCAAGCCGGAGTCGCTGGACCACACGGAGGCCGCCGCGCTGCCGCTGGCGGCCCTGACGGCCTGGCAGAGTTTGGTCCACGTAGGCGGCGCCGGTCCCGGCTCCAGGGTGCTGGTGCACGGCGCCGCCGGTGGGCTGGGGCACCTGGCGGTGCAGATCGCCCGCGCGCGGGGCGCCGCGTACCTGTATGGCACGGTGCGTGGGGACGCTTCGGCTCTGCGGGCCATGGGGCTGGACGAGCCGATCGATTACACCCGGGCCCGCTTCGAGAACGCCGCGCACGACGTGGACGTGGTGATCGACACGGTGGGCGGGGACTACGGCCTGCGCTCGCTGGACACCATGCGTCCCGGCGGTGTGCTCATCTCGCTGCCGGAGCCGCCGGAACCGCAGGCCGTGCGCGAGGCGGAGCGGCGCGGCCTGCGCGCGGTGTCGCTGACCGTCGAGGCCGACCGCAGCGACCTGGAGTCCCTTACCACGTTGGTCGACGCGGGAGCGCTGCGGCCAGTGCTGGCCGAGGTGCTGCCGCTCGAACAGGCCGCGAAAGCGCACGAACTGATCGAGTCCGGTCACGTCCACGGCAAGATCGTCCTGACGGTCTGAGAGGGGAACATCATGCCGATCATCCGCGTCAGCCTGCTCGAGGGCTGGACCATGGAGCAGAAGGCGCAGGTCGCACAGGAGCTGACTGAGTCCCTGGTCTCCGTGCTCGGCGAGGTCTCCCGTCCCTACATCTACGCCGTGGTGGACGAGATGCAGGCCGGCGCTGTCGCCTTCGGTGGGAACGTCATCACCGACGAGATGAACCGGGAGGCCCTGGCCACCTCCGCGCTCCAGCACCAGAAGGTGGTCAACACCCGGCGGACCGAGGAGGCTTACGCCGCGCTGGCCAGCGGGGACCGGCAGCTCATAGGCCAGTACTGGGACGATGACGTGACCTGGTCGGTGCCCGGCAGACATCCGCTGGCGGGCGTCAAGAAGGGCATCGGAGAGTTGCTCTCCTTCCGCGCCGCTCAGGAACGGCTCACCGGCGGCACCTTGCGGGCCGAACGCGAACGCCCGCTGGTCGACGGCGCGACGGTGGTGGTGCGCTTACGGGAGGCGGCAGTGCGTGGGACGGGCCGCAGCCTGGCAGTGGACGCGCTGCACATCCTGGAATGGGCGGACGGGCGCATCGTCTCCGGCCGCGAAGCGTTCGCCGGCACCGCGGCAGCGGAGAACGACGCCTTCTGGAGCTGACCGGTTCGTGAGATATGGGGGGCGCCGCCGCACGGCGGCGCCCCTCAGCCAATTCAGGTCCGGGAAGGGTCCCGCAGAGGCACCGGGTTGAAGTACTCCACAAAGCGGCGGATGCGTCCGGCGGCATCGAACTCGAAGATGCCGACGTTCTCGTTGCGGTACGTTCCTCCGTCGGCGAGTTCGCCGTGCGGGAACCAGCGGACGAGGAACCGGCCCGGCTCCAGCAAGGGATGGATCTCCGTGGCCGGGTAGCGGAGCCGGACGTACTTGGCGGCCTCGGCCATGTAGTGGCGGTGCAGCGCCTCGCGGCCGCGAAGGGTGCGCGCGGACGGCTCGGCGGCATAGGGGGCGGACACCTCGCAGTCAAAGGCCCACAGCTCGATCCACGTGTCGATGTCGAGTGCCTCCAGCATCCGGAAGTAGTCGGTGAGTACGCCGTTGTTGCGGGCCCGTATCTCCTCGTCGGCGTCAGCGACGGAGTTCTGCATCATCATTCCTCTCCTCGTGCGGGTCTTCGGTGCCCCATGGCTGCGGTCGGCGTGCGCGGCGCCCTGGCAGGAAGCCGCCTGGAGCCTCTGGCGGGCGAGAGCGGTCGGCCCAGCCAACCAGCGTCCGGCGGGACGGTCACCGGATCGCCGCGCACGCGTGGACACTGTGGCGAGTCGCACGGGTCGCGCGGCGCGGGACTGGCGCGTCACAGCCGGGATGGGGTGCGGCCCCGCCCGGACAATCGGGCGGGGCCGTGCGAACGGGGCCGGTGCCGTAACTCGTGCGGTGCTACCGGGACATCAGTTGGCCATCGCCACGGGGCGGCGCAGGCAGACCAGCGCCAGCACCGCGCCAGCGAGGCAGACGATCCCCGCGGTCAGCATGGCCGCGTGCAGGCCGCCGAGCGTGGCCAGAGTGGATGTCGTCGTGGGCGCCAGGGCCTTGCTGCGCGCGGTGACGATTGCGGCGAGAGCGGCGGTGCCGATGGCGCCCAGAAACTGCGGCAACTGCGACAGTCCGCCGGCGATACCCTGCTCGTCGTCTGGCAGGCCCGACGTGATGGTGGTGATGAAAGAGACCACGGTCAGCACGTGCCCGAAGCCCATCGCGCCGGAAGTGACCAGAAGCAGCACCAGACCACCGTGTTCCGGGAGGAAGACCATCAGCGCCGTGCCGACGCCCTGTACGAGCAGACCGGTGGAGATGGTCGCCACCTTGCCGAAGCGCTCGATGATCCGGGCGGCGAACATGCCGGCGACGAGGGCGGTCAGCCCCTCCGCGAGGAATCCGGCACCGGTCGCAAGCGCCGAGTAGCCCAGTACGTCCTGCATGTAGAGGGAGAGCAGAACGGACGACCCGCCGCACATGCCCAGAGTGATGAAGCCGAGCAGTACGCTCCACTTGACGGTCGCCCTGTTCAGTATGGCCAGGGGGATCAGCGGGTCCGGGTGCCGCCGTTCCACGAGCAGGAACGCCGACAGCGCAACCACGGCGAGGACGAGTGAACCCGCGGTGGACGCACTGCCCCAGCCGGCCTGGGCACCAGTGGAGATGGCGTAGACCAGGGCAAACAGACCGACGGTTGCCAGGACGGCGCCCGGGGCGTCCAGGCGGGCTCGGGACCGTACATCGGTTCGGGGCAGCAGGGCGAGGGCACCGGCCAGCACCAGGACACCGATGATCACGAGGATCAGCATGGTCCAACGCCAACTGAGGCCGCTGGTGATCACTCCCCCGCCGAGCGTGCCGATGACGAAGCCGAGGGACAGTACGGCGCCGTTGATACCGAGAGCCCTCGTGCGGCGCGGGCCTTCGGGGAAGACGGTCGTCATCAACGCGATCGCTGTGGGAGCGATCATTGAGGCGGCCACCCCCTGCCCCACACGTGCGGCGATCAGCGTCGCCGGCCCGATCGCGAGCCCGGCGAGCAGTGAGAACACCGCGAAGAGGGCAACACCCGCCGTGAACAGCCGGTGGCGCCCGACCAGGTCGGACACCCGGCTGAACAGCGGCAGCAGGCTCGCCGTCGGCAGCAGGCACGCGGTTGACACCCACTGGAGCGACCCGGTGTCGGCGAAGTGCAGATTCCGGCCGATCTCGGGTAAGGCGACGGTCACCACCGAGTAGTCCAACCCCGTCATGAAGGTAGCGCCGCAGAGGGTCAGCAGGGCCAGCCAGCCCCTGGCTCCGAGGCGGTCCGTCGTCGCCTCTCCGTATGACGCGTGCTGTGTACTGGTTACCGCCATCGGAACGCCTCTCACACGGAAATGTCGGGCCTCCTCGGCCCCGCAGAACAGGGCTCCAGGGTGGCGCGGACCGACGGCACTACCCAGCCTCCTGCTGGGGGTACACCTGGCAGATGCAGGCTCCGGGCAGGTCTCTGTGTCAGCGGACGGCGCCCTGTCGAACTGTCGCTGCCGAACTGCTCGAAACCCACTGCGTCAACTTGCCAATAAATACCCGGGTCTTACCTCTTTCCTTTTCCATCGGGCATCCGGTGCGGTTACATCGACAGGGCCAGGGCGGGTCAATTTGAGTATCCCGCCGACTCCGCGACCGGACCGGTGATTTCTCATGCTTTTCTATGTCCAGATGAAGTGGAAGCACGAAGGCCGTATCACACTCGATGAACTGTGGGAGGTCGAGCAGGAAGAGGCCGAGCACGCGCAGGAGACCGTGGACTCGGGCTTCTGCGTGGGAATCTGGAAGGTCGCGGCGCAGAAGCGGGTCATCGCCATCATCGACTCCCCGGACGCCGAGGAACTCGACCGGACCGCACTCGGCCGGCTCCCCATGCGCGAATATCTCGAATTCGAGGAGGTGTGGCCGCTGCGCGACTATCTCGGATTTGCTGACGACGTGAAGCTTCGTTACCGCGTCTGACCGCGCGGCGCTTCCATCGACCCAGGGAGAGGTACAACAATGATTCATCAGCTTATTTTCGCCGCCCCCAAGCCCGGCATGACCGAGGAGGAGTTCCACCGCTACTGGGTGGAGGAACACGCGGTCCGTTTCGCGAGCAAGATCCCCCAGATCAGGAAGTACGCCGTCGACACGACGCTCGACGTGGACGGCGCGGGCGAGCCGCTGTGGAGTGGCATCGCGGAGATCTGGCTGCAGAACGAGGAGGAGCAACTCGCCTCCCTGCAGACAACGGAGTTCCTGCAGGGCGCGCGGCTCGACGAACCCAACTGGGCCGCATTCTGGCGCACAGTCGTGCTGGACACCGACACCGAGGTCGTCGTTCCGGGAGAGCCGGAGGACACCGTGCAGCCCGGCGTCAAGCTCGTGATGCTGGCGAAGCGGCGCGAGGGCATGAGCCGCGAGGAGTTCCGGCGGCACAACCGCACCTCCCACGCCCCGCTGGCGGCTCGAATCCCAGGCCTCACCCGCTACTACCAGTCGTTCACCCGGGACTCCTGGTACGGCATCAGCGAGCCGCCCTTCGACGCCGCCTATCACCTGTGGTTCGACAGCCCCACCATCCTCGAAGCGGCGCTGAAGTCAGCCCAGTTCGCGGCAGTCGAGGCCGACTTCAAGGACTTCGTCAACGAGCAGTACCTGCACACCATGGCCGTCCGGGAGCACTGGGTTCTCGGCCCCGAACCGCGCTGACCGTCCCCGCCCAGTCTGTGAGCGAGCCCGTACCCGACCGAGGAGTCCCACGTCGTGAAAGCCGTCGTGATGGCCGGCGGCGAAGGCACTCGCCTTCGCCCCATGACCTCCAACCTCCCCAAGCCCCTGCTGCCGGTGGGCGACCGTCCCGTCATGGAGCATGTGCTCCATCTGTTGAAAAGTCATGGGATAGACGATGTCGTGGTCACCGTGCAGTTCCTCGCCACATTGATCGAGAACCATTTCGGTGACGGCGCGGAGCTGGGTGTGCGGCTCGCTTATGCCCACGAAGACCGTCCCCTGGGCACGGCCGGAAGTGTCAAGAACGCCCAAGAGCTTCTAGACGACGACACGTTCCTGGTCGTCTCGGGGGACGCGCTGACGGACATCGACCTGACCCAGGCGATCCGGTTCCACCGGGAGAAGGGAGCGCTGGTGACGGTGTGCCTGACCCGGGTCCCTGACCCCCTGGAGTTCGGAATCACGGTCCTGGATGGCGAGGGCCGGGTCGAACGCTTTCTGGAGAAGCCCACCTGGGGCCAGGTGTTCACGGACACCGTCAACACAGGCATCTACATCATGGAACCCGGCGTGCTGGAGCACGTGGCCGGTGGCGAACCGGTCGACTGGTCCGGGGATGTCTTCCCCGAGCTCCTGGCAGGGGGCTACCCGGTGTACGGGTATGTCGCCGAGGGCTATTGGGAGGACATCGGCAGCCACGACAGCTACGCCGCCGCGCAGGCCGACCTCCTCGACGGCAAGGTGCGCACCGGGCTGTCCGGCTTCGACCTGGCGCCGGGGATCCGGGTGGGCGAGGGCGCCGAAGTCCACCCCGAGGCCGTGCTCACCGCGCCCGTCTACATCGGTCCGCATTCCAGTGTCGAGGCCAAGGCCGAGGTCGGCCCGCACACCGTCGTCGGCCGCGGGAGCATCGTCGGCGCACGTGCGGTCGTGGAACGGAGCACCCTCCACGAGAACGTCTACGTCGGTCCTGGCGCGCTGCTGACAGCTAGTGTGCTCGGCCGGTACAGCGCGGTGATGGCGGGGGCCCGGCTGGAACCGTCCGTCGTCGTGGGGGACCACAGCATCGTCGGTAGGAACGCGATCGTCGCGAGCGGCGTGCGGATCTATCCCTCCAAGACCATCGACGAGGCCGCTCGTGTCCACTCGTCCGTGGTGTGGGAGAACCGTGCCCAGGCATCGCTGTTCGGTCCCCGGGGTGTCGGCGGAATCCTTAACGTCGATGTGACCCCCGAGCTCGCCGTCCGGCTCTCCGCCGCGTACGCCAGCACGTTACCGAAGGGCGACACGGTCGTCCTGGGCAGCGATCACTCCCGCGGCGCCCGCGCTCTGGCGCAGTGCGTCGCCTCCTCCCTGCAGACCGGCGCGGTGAACGTCCGGGATCTGCGCAGCACGGCGCTGCCCGTGCTGCGCCAGCAGAGCCTGCTGACCGCCTCGAACGGCGTCTATGTGCGCACGGCCCCCGGCGAACCCGATTCCGTCGAGATCCTCTTCGTCGACTCCGCCGGCGCGGACCTGTCCGAGGCGGCGCAGCGCTCACTCGACCGGGTCTATGCCCGCCAGGACTATCGCCGGGCCTTTCCCGGGGAGATCGGCTCTCGCACGCATCCAGCCGAGACCGTCGAGACCTACGCCGAGGCGCTTGCCGGGATGGGCGGCAGCGCGTTCCCGGCCGCCGGGCTCAAAGTCGTCGTCGACGCCGGACACGGGGCGGCTGCCCGCGTGTTGCCGGCACTGCTCGGCCGGCTCGGCGTCGAGGCGCTGGTCGTCAACACCTGTATCGAGGACAGCAGGCCGACCGAGACAGCGGAGACACGCGCGGAGGAGCTGACCCGGCTCGGTGAGCTCGTCGTCTCCTCCAGGGCGGCCCTCGGTGTCCGCTTCGACCCCGTCGGCGAGCGCCTGACCCTGGTGAACGACCTGGGCGAGTGCGTGGACGGCGCGCGCTCCGCGCTGATCCATCTGGAGCTCGCGGCCCGGTGGCACGGCGGCGGGGTCGTCGTCCTGCCGGTGAACATGTCACGCTCGGCGCAGGAGGTAGCCGCACGCCACGGCGCTACCGTCCGCTGGACGGGTACCTCCTGGTCCGCCCTGACGGGGGCCGCCGCCGATCCTGCCGTCATCCTCGCCGCCGACGGCGCGGGCGGTTTCGTCGTGCCGGGCACGGGTGTCCCGTTCGATGCCTCGGCGGCCTTCACCGACCTGGTCCGCTGCCTGGCCGGTGTGCCCGAGTCCCTGAGCCGCATCGAGTCCGGCCTCCCCGACAACAACGTGCTGTGCCGGCAGGTCGCCACTCCGTGGTCGGCCAAGGGCGCTGTCATGCGGGGCGTGGCCGAGTCGCTCGGCGAAAGGGTGCTGGACACCACGTCCGACGGCGTGCGCATCGTGGAACCCGACGGCAGCTGGGCCCTCGTCCAGCCGGACGCATCGCGTGCGGTGACCAGGATTTGGGCGGAGGGAGCGACGCTCGACGCTTCCCGGCGTCTGCTCGACCAGTGGGCCGTGCGCGTCGGAGCGGCGACCGTCTGAGAACCGGACAAGGAACGACCCGATCCTGCCTGCACCTGTCAGGTGCAGGCAGGATCGGTGCGCGACAAGGCATGGTGGAGGGTATGGACCGCCGATCCGAACTTGGTGAATTCTTGCGCACCCGACGGGGCCGACTGAGCCCGGAGGACGTCGGGCTGTCGGACTACGGTGGCCGGCGGCGCGTGCCCGGCCTGCGCCGTGAGGAGATCGCCCAGCTGGCCGGCGTGAGTGCCGGGTACTACACGCGGCTGGAGCAGGGGCAGAGCCCCAACGCCTCGGACGCCGTCCTGGACGCCATCGCCCGGGTCCTCCGGCTCGACGAGACCGAGCAGTCCCACTTATACAGTCTGGCCCGACAGCGGCCACCCGAGCCGCGCCGGCACGCCCGCCCGGAACAGCTCCGGCCTGGCGTGCAGTTGCTGCTCGACGCGTTCGGGGCTCTGCCCGCCCTGGTCATTGGCCGCAGCACCGACGTCCTGGCCTGGAACCGCACGGCCCACGCGCTGCTCGCCGGTCACCTGTCGTTCGAGGCGCCGCTGCAACCGCGGCAGCGGCCCAACATCGCTCGGCTCATCTTCCTGGACCCGCACACACGTGAGCTGTACGCGGACTGGCGTGCCAAGGCCCGAGACACCGTAGCCGACCTGCGTTTGATCGCGGACGCGTATCCCGACGACCTCGCGCTGGCCGAGCTGATCGGTGAACTCACTATGAAGAGCGAGGAATTTGCCGCGCTGTGGGCAGCGCACCCGGTGCACAGGTGCGTCCCTCAACTCACCCGGGAGTTCCGCCACCCGCTAGTGGGCGCGCTGACCCTGAACAACGAACTACTGGACCTGTCCAACGACGTAGGCCAGCGCATGGCCGTCTTCACAGCCGACCCCAACTCGGCGTCGGCCGCCGCGCTGGCTCTGCTCGCCGACCTCAGCAGTCCGGACACGGGCGAGGAGAGGGCATCTGCCGCCTCGGCGCAGCCCCGGGTGACGTGAGCGGCCCAGCACGGGCGGTCCGCGCCGGCGTACTCGGCCCGGCGGCATCCGTCCCCTTCCGTCATCGCCGGGCGGCGGGGCAGATGCCTGCCGCCCGCCCGGCCGATCGTCAGGGAGCGCCGACGGCGAGCGTCAGACCATGTTCGGTGCCCTCCACCAGATCCACGTAAGCGCGCGCGACCTCGGCGGCGGGCACTCCGCGGGCGGGATCCTCCCCCAGTGTCAGCAGAGTCTCGCGTACCCATCCTGGGCTGACCGCGTTCAGCCGGACTCCCACCGGCATCTCCGGCGCTGCGGCGTGCACGAAAGCTTCGACGCCGGCGTTGATCACATGGCCGGGAACACTTCCGGGCACCGGCTTCTCAAAATAGCCACTGGTCAGCGTGATGGAGCTGCCTTCCGGCAGAAGGGGGGCCGCACGCCGGACCAGATCCGCCTGGCCGAAGAGCTTCCCGCGCAGCCCTTCCCAGAATGCGTCCCCGCTGCCGAGCAGGGGCACCATTCCTCCGGCGGCGGCGCAGCAGACCACGGCGTCGAGTTCCCCTACACGCGCGAGCAGGGCGTCGACCGCGCCCGGGTCGGTCACATCGACCGTGAGGGGGCCCGATCGTGACGCACGCAGCACCTCATGCCGCCTGCTCAACGCTGCGCACACCGCTCCGCCGATGGTGCCCGTCGCACCGATCACCAAAATCTTCATCGAATGTCCATTCCGCCAGGTGAGTGCATCGGGCAAGTGGCGCCCAGGACGATCCTGGCGGAAACCGGCTAAGCCAACCATCCTCCTCATAAGGGTACATCTGTGATGACTACCTTGGGCACATGGAGCGTCACAACGAGGTATTGCGGCTGGGGTGCGGGCAGTGCGCAGACCGCGCCTCGGCCGACCGCGCGGTGGGCGGACCGAGAGGCGTTACGCCGCGCATCCGGAACAGACCCATGATCACGAACGCCAGTGCCATCAGCAGGGAGCTCTCCCACGCCGGCGACCGGTACCCCAGGCCACGGTCGATCCCGAGGCCACCGGCCAGCGGACCGATCGCCGCGCCGACGTTGAATGCGGCCGTTGAGAAGCCGCCACCGAGCCTCGGCGCCTCCCAGGCCACCTCCAGGGCTCGCGCCACCAGCATGGAGCCCACCGCGAACCAGAGAATGCCCAGGACGAACAGCAGCACCAGAACGGCCGCCGTGTCGGCAGCAGCGAAATAGAGCGCTCCCCAGCCCAGGAAAAGGGCGGCACCTCCGTATTCGATCACCCGACGGTGGCGGGCATCCGCCAGCCGGCCGCCGATGTTCGACCCGAGGAAAGATCCGGCGCCGAACAGCGCGAGCACTGCGGGCACCCAGTCCTGCGGAATTTGGGTCACGTGCACGACGAGCGGAGAGACGTAGGTGAAAGTACAGAAAGTGGCCGCGTTGATGATCGCTGCGAGCAGGAGTACGAGAATTACGTCCGGCCGTTTCAGGGCACGCGCCTCTCCCAGGACGCTGGGCCGTTGCCCGGCGCTCTTCACCTCGGCCGGAATCGAGTACAGCGTGGCAATCAGGGCCGGCACGGAAATGATGCTCACCGCCCAGAAGGCCGAACGCCACCCCCAGATCCCCCCCAGGACCGCCCCGGCGGGAACTCCGATCACACATGCCACGGTAACCCCGCTGAGCAGCACCGATGTGGCCCTCCCGCGCAGCCGGTCCTCCACCGTGGCAGCGGCTGCGGACAATCCCACGGCGAGGAATCCGGCATTGGCGACCGCCGCCACCGCACGCATGGAAAGAAGCAGCCAGAAGTTCTCGCTCAGAGCGCTCATGACATGAGAGAGGAGGAACACGGAAAGGAATGTAAGCAAAGCACGCCGACGCGGCCAGCCAATACTGACAGCGGCCATGAACGGGGCTCCGACGATCATCCCTACAGCGAATACGGAAGTCAGCAGACCAGCCATGGGAATGGATACACCGATATCACGCGCAATGTCCGGCGTCAGCCCGGACAGCATATATTCAGACGTTCCCTGAGCGAAGGTCGCCAAGCCAAGAACATACACCACGAAAGGCATACGAAAGCCCCCTGTCACACATTGCCTGATACATTACGATGTCGCCAGTGCATCATGCGCAGAGCAAAAAGCCGACTTCGCTGAATCCTCCCGGTGACTTCTTGGCAAGTCCGCCAGACAGCCGGCTTGCAGGCCCCGGCCCGCCCGCTTTGGGCCGTGAACTCAGGCCATGTGCACCAACTCGGGAATGCACTGCGCTGCAGGTACCGCGTCACCAAGGAGCTGGAAGGCGCGAGCGGCGGAAACCAGCGTCATGTGGTGGTGCCATCCGGGGTACGAACGACCCTCGAAGTCCCGTAACCCGCTATCGCGTTGCATGGACCGCAGGGCCGTCCGGGCTCGGTCCGCCGCTCCGGCCAGCCGGAGGATCTCGACGGGCGTCGTGTGCACGAGATTGGTGAGGACGGCGTGCGGTGCCTCGTGGAACCCTGTCGGCTGTCCAAGGAGGAGCCGGTGCGGCGAGCCGTCCCGCGTCAGCCGGACCGCGCAGTGCCGCACCTGGTGCGGTCCGCGCTCGCGCGGTACGGCGAGTCCGGACGCTGCGGGCAACGTGGCACGGCGCACGAGACGGCTGACTGGCACCGGCCGCGCGGAACCGCCCGCCGGGAACACCGGGGTTCCGTGGGGGACACGGGCCACGAAGGCATGGCCCGACGCCGACAAGTGGTCCAGGACCAGGCCGCCCTGCGGTAACCGGGTCAGATCGACCACGAACGGGGGCAGGTGCCGTCCCCCCTTCTCCAGCGCAACACGCAGCAGGTCGAGCACACAGCCCTCGGCGCTCTGGGGCTCGCACTCGTCAGGGATGCGGGCGGATTCCCGCAACTCCTGGTCGGTTCGCCAGCGGCCGGGGAGCGCCAGCCGCCAGTCGACCGGCAGACTCGAGCCCTCGCCGTCCAAGAAGAGGCCGACACCGAGTTGGCAGTTGAGGGTGCGGTGGGTCTCCTCGCTGAAACGCTGGTGCACCCCGACGGAGTGGCTCCCCCGCTTGGGCAATTCGACGGCGGCGACCGTCCAGCCGGACACGGGCGTACGTTCGGCGACCCAGCGGGCCAGAGCGCGGCGCACCGGACGCCAGTCCCACGGACTGTCGTTGAGGAACTGTTGCAGTCCCTGAGGGGTCTGTGGGGAGGAGGAGACTGCGGCGGCCATTCGGCGCAACGACTTCTTGCCGGGGGTAGCGAGCAGGCCGGTCATGTACTCGTTAGCCCGGTTGCGCTGGTCGGCACGCGGCAGGTCGGCAAAGATACGGTCGACGAAACGCGTCACTGCACGCATATCGGACGTGCTGGTTGTGTCGTGACGGATGACGACGCTGTCCTGCATGGCTCACCCTCCAGGTCTCATGACTGTATGCACATAACATAAAGACCGCTCTGTTTCTTTTTCCATCGAGCCCCCGAAGGTGCCGTGCGACTTGGGCAAGTCACCACTGCGCCCGGGCTCGTCGCGGTTACGGTCCTCCGGCGGCTCACGGCCTACGCGCCCGCCCGGCGTGAGTCCGCGGGAGCGACGTGCGGGAGGAATGAAGTCATGCCGACGGAGCGCACTGAGCAGATGCGGGCCGTCCAGACACGTGGACGGATCATCACCAGCGCGGCCGGCGAGTTCGCCGCGCACGGTTACAACGGCACATCCCTGTCCCGCGTCTGCGCCACCGCCGAGGTCACCATGGGCGCGCTGACGTTCCATTTCCCGACGAAGGTCTCGCTGGCACAAGCGGTGTGCTCGTGCGGTGTCCGCAGGGCGCGCGAGGCCGTCGCGCTGGAGGACGGTCGCAGCGACGGGCCCTTGGGATCGGTCGGCCGGGTGGTGCTCGCCCTGTCCGTCCTACTGTCGGAAGAAGACACGGTAAGGGCGACGGCCCGACTGGCTGCAGAGCAGCCATCGTTGCAGGTCGACTGGTGTGATGGCTGGCTGTCCCTGGTCCGCGCCCGACTGTCCCAGGCCCAGGCCCGGGAGGAATTGCGCCCAGGCGTCGACCCCAATACGGCCAGCGTACTCGTGACGAGCCTGATCGCCGCAGTGCAGACCGGTCTGCTGTCGGCCCACGGGGTCCGCGGGGAAGGCGTGGTCCTGCCCGTGGCGGAACAAGTGGCAGCGCTGTGGACGTCCCTGCTTCGGGGAATCGGCTCGCCGACGGGCTAAGCGGTCAGATGGTCTTGACGGCAGCAGCCCTCCAACACCACGGGGGGCCTGCGTGAGACGGAGAAGCGGGCCGGACCCGGATTGACGTCCAATGAGCGCCCAGACACGGTCGCTGAGGTAATGGTGGTCCAGGGGTGAGGAACTCGAAGTGCCGTTCGTCAAAACTGCCTGCGGAGTAGATGCCACAGGGCACGGCAGGTGTCCCAGTCGACTGTCCCGTCGGCCGACGCCACCAGGCTCAGTTCCTGCCTGGGGTCGGCGGTAGCCACCGGGTGGGGATGTGCGGCTGGCTGGACACCTCGGGCGGAACGGTAGCGGCGTGCACGAGGGCGTCCGCGTCCGTCAACAGGCCCGCCACGCCGGGGCGATCAGATCGGCTCGCATGTGGTGGACGGCGGCGTTCCCATCTGCCGCACCATGCGCGGGAGACGGCCGGACTGCGATCGGCCGCCGGTCGGTGCGGGCCTCGGCGAGCCGCCGCAGGACGGCAGACCCGATACAGCAGGCGGCTCCGGTGAGGACGACGTTCCACGATTTCATGCGTCTCCCTCGTCCAGGGGGGGGCTGAGGTCAAAGTCGGGCGCCGCCACGGCGGGCAGCAGGCAGCTCCACAGATCGACAATGCGCTCTTCGAGGTCCTGGTGTTGAGCGCTGATCCGGGACAGCAACTGCACCCCACTGAAGGCGCCCACCAGAGTGCGGGCGAACCTGGCGGGCACCACACCGTCGCGGAGCTGGCCGAGGGCCTGCGCGGCGATGAGTTCGTCCTCGAATCTCTCTATCCACAGCAGGTAGGGGGCGTCGTCCTGGAGGCCGAACGCGCTTTGCTCGACGGAGAGCTGGACTCCCGCGCGAAACGTGACGTTCCCTTGCAGCTCCCGGGCCAGTACGAGCGTGAGGTTGATCAGGCGCTGCAGTCCGACGGGACCGGGCACTGCCGGCAGGTCGGCGGCCTGCTCGGCCATGACCGCCCGGGCGAGATGCTCCTTGGCGGGAAAGTGAAAATAAAGAGCTCCCATAGTGCATCCGGCCCTGCGGACGATGTTCGCGGTGCTCGTGGCCGCATATCCATGCTGGTCAAACTCCTCGGCAGCCGCCCGGACAATCGATGCCCGCATCTTGACTGCCCGCTCCTGCTGTCGGCGCACCGCGTCCTGACTCCCTAGGCAAAGAAACAGAGTGCTTACTAGGCTATGTCCGTCGCATGCATCTGCTCCCTTCACTGCACCCAGTCCTACACGCGTCAGCCCCCTAGGTTCTGTCACATAAACGATCTTGGGCGGGGTGAGGCAGCGTTCGACCACGTTCCGGGCCTTGTAGAGCTCGCGGTTGAAGAGGTCGGCGGTCCGCGCCGTAGCCGGTTGGCCTCCTTGTCTGCCACCTCAAATGTGGGCGGAGATCTCTCAGTAAGTGAGGCTCTTCGGGGACAAGGAGAGCTCCATCTCGTCCACGCTGGCCAGCCGAGCTGCCGCTTCTTGACGATCTGTAGCGAAGATGCCGACCTCGCCGCCTTCACCTTTAGGGACGCCCTCGCCGCAAATCCCAGCGTTGTACGCCTACCGGGGCTACGACTTCGACAAGCACCGCCGCTTGCTGTGGAAACGCGGCATCCAACCATCGCCGACGGGGTGTTGCCCAAGGCTCCGGACTGGGCAAGGTGCGTTGGGTGGTGCGCATTGGTCTGGCTGCACCAGTTCACACGGCTCCGCACCCGCTACGAACGCCGCGCCGACCTCCACCCGGGGTGGCTCGACCTGGGCTGCAGTCTCATATGTCTCTGCCGCCTTCGGACCTCATTCTGAAATGATCAGGCCCGACTCGTTCAACGTCTATTCCCACCCCGGCAAGTGTCTGGCGGTCTGTCACCACGCTTGCTGCCGCGTCCCCAGCAGAACCAATGCGTCCGCCGCGGCCAGCCGCACGCGGATGAAGTCGCTGCAACGGCCGGAGGAACGTGCTCCAGGAGGGGCTTTTCCTAGCGCCGCAGGGACTGGACTGTACCTCCTAACTGCAGGACCCCCGGGTCTCCAGGCGGCAGGCTCGACAGTTCCGTGTAGCGGCAGGCAACGACAGCGTCATGGTTTCCAAGCCATACGGACTCGTCCACTGCCGTTCCATCCGGCATCAATAACTGGCGCTCATCAGCGTGTTGAGCTGCCCTGCAACAGCTATGACCGTGCGATCCGACAGCGCAGGCCCCACGACCTGCACGCTCAGCGGCAGACCCCCACGGTCCCGGCCGACAGGGGCGACCGCGGCGGGCAGACCAACTGCTCCGATCAGGTTCAACCAGGCTGTCTGGTCGAAGAAGTTTCGTCGCTGTCCGTCAACGGTGATACAGCGGTCCAGCGGAGACTTGTGGGTCTGGTCAAGCACTGCCGCGGTGGGCGCTGCAGGCGTGATCAGGACGTCCACGTGCTGGAAGTACTCGAGCCAGCGGTTTCGAAGGTGCGCACGCGCCTCGTTGAGCTCCAGCCATTCCCGGTGTCTCATGGCACGAGAACGGAGGTATAGAGCGGCCGGGTGGTCCTCTCCTATAGTCGCTGCAGACTCGACCTCTTGCGCGAATTTTTCTGAGTCAGCGGCGGCGGTCGAGGTGGCATACATGAGCTGTTGGAACATGTGATTGCTGGCATCGAAGTCGGCTGGCCGGGTGTGCTCTTCTATCTGTGCTCCAGCGCCTTGGAGGGCAGAGATGAGCCGCTGCATCAGAGTGCGGGTGTCGGTATCGACTGCGCAAGCGGGGTCGTCAGCCCAGATGCCGATCCGCAGCGCGCCGAGATGAGTGTGCACGGCCGGCGGGAGTTCCAGTCGCCAGGCTGTGGAAGCTTCGGGCGTGGGTCCGGCCAGGACTCGCAGGGCCAGGTCGAGGTCGCCTGCCGTTCGTGCGAGCGGACCAACGGTGAGCATGTCGGAGCTTGTCAGCCAGCCGGGGGGGCGAGGGATGTGCCCGCGCGTCGGGATGAGGCCTTGAGTAGGTCGCAGTCCGTAGACGCCGCAGTAGTGGGCCGGGAGACGCAGGGATCCAGCAAGGTCGGATCCGATGTCCAGGGGGGTCAGGCCTGCAGCGACAGCGGCGGCCGACCCGCCGGATGAGCCTCCTGCGGTGCGCCTGTTGTCGTGAGGGTTTGGCGTGGTGCCGAACAGTGTGTTGCTGGTCTGCAGATCCTGGCACATCGGTGGGCAGTTGCTTTTACCGATGAGTACGGCCCCGGCCCTTTTCAGGCGGGCCACCACGTCTGCGTCTGCGGTGGGAAAGTGGTCGGCCAGTGCGCCGCTGGTGGTGCGCAGGTCGCTGGTTTCGAGACTGTCCTTGACGGTGACGGGCAGACCGAGTAGCGGACGTGTGTCACCGCTGGCACGCTGTGCATCGGCGGTTGCGGCCGCGGCAAGTGCACGGTCTGGGTCGGTGGTGATGATCGCGTTATGCTCGGTATCCGCTGCTATGCGTTCCAAATAGGCGGCGGTGAGTGTGTGACTCGTGGTTTCGCCGTTGGCAAGCGCGCGCAGGTGATTGAGGGCAGAGGTGGGAATCACAGCGGTGCTTCCTGGGTTGAGGCTGGGGCAGTGAAGTGTCGAGCGATGCCGAGCAGTGCCCGAACGTCTTGGTCTGGAGTGGTGGTCGATAGCCGTTCGGCTTTGTCCGCGTAGTCGGCGGGCTCGGGTGACTCCTGTCCGTGGGCATAGGCGATGAGGGCGGCGTGTATCTGGTCTGCCGTGACGGCTTGCATGAGCGCGCGGCCGGTGAGACCGGCGCGTCGGTGTCGGCGTTCCGCCTCGTTACGGACGGTCGCATCAAGGTAGTGCCGCAGGCTCCATTGGCCGTCGCGGATCTCGATGCGGCGGCGGTGCAGATGCCAGGTTGCCACCGCATATCGCTGCGTGATTCGACCCCAGTTCAGGCCTGTGTACGCAGGGGCCTTGTTTGTCGGGGAGCGAACTGGAGCGGGGTCGAGTGCCAGTTCGGGAAAGGCAGTCGCGAGGGCATTCGCGAGTTCCTCCAGGCGGCGGTAGTCGCGTGGTCCGGTGAGCCATGTGCGAAGCATGGGGATGAGCTGCGCTCCGAGAGCGGGTACGAACCAGCCCGCGAGGTTGAGGAAGCCGCCCGTGTCGGCGAAGATCCAGGCGATGGACTCACTGGCCGGTGGCAGCGAGGTGTGGGTGATCGCAGCCGTCACTCCGGCGAGGCGTATGGCGCTGTAGCCCAGGGTTATAAGCGAGCCGGCTGCGACGATCCGCAGTCCGCTCACTATCCAGCCCTGGTTACTCGCCTGGCGAGCAACCATCATGCAATTCCGGGCTGCCAACGTCTCCCCCGCGGCATAGACCACGATGTAGAGGGTCATGAATGCCTGGTAGGCAGGCGTGTGGTCGTAGGCGGCCGTGATGTTCTGAGGTGGCGCCGCAGTCGGCGTGAGTGAGAAGAACAGCGCGCACAGGGCCGCAATGATCGTGCCTCCGGCCAGGAGTAAACGGTGCGCGCCGTAGCGGGCCTGCTCGGGGCCGCGTCCCCAGTAGGCGAGGACGATCAGCTGGCAGCAGAGCATCACGGTGACCGTCGTGAAGGCGAAGAGCACGCCGGTCGAGGGGCGCCCGAGGACAGCGTCGAGGATTCGCCAGACAGGTTCGAGGCTCACGATGTAGGACAGCGATGAGGCTGCGAAGAGCCCAGCCAGGGCTGCGAGTGCTGGGTCGGAGCGCAGGCGCCGCGTAGCGACGATCAGCGTTAGGCCGAGGAGGGCCATGGCAAGGCATATGGGGTGCAGGAGTTGCTGCATCCTCTACCTCCCGCGGCCGAGTAATGTCCGTGCGACCCGAGTGAGTGTCCCGTCGGCGGAGACCGGGGGGCGGCCCGGCTGATGCAGATGGTGCTCGAGCAATGTCGCGATCATCTCGGCTTCGCGCTCGTCACGGTCCGTGTAGGTGGTGCGGCCCATGATCATGCGTACGGTCGCTGGGTCCAGGTGGGATGTCATTCGGCGCGGTACAGGCGCCATACGGGATACACCGCTGGTGTCTCGATGGTCCTTCAGGATGTGAGCTACCTCGTGAGCGATGATGTGATCTTGATGAGAACGGCTAATGCCCTCAATGACGAAGATGTAGTCCGTGTCTGTGGTGCGTAGCCACATGCCGCACAGGGAGTCTCGACCCGTTTCGGGCGGTGCCGGCTCCAGTTGGATGCGACGCCCAGAGCGTGCTGCGATATGAGGCAGCAGGTCCCGAATACTGCTAGCGGGGGGCAGGTTTAGGCGACGCAGGTACTGAGCGCAGGTGTGGCGGGTCATGTCAGACATAGCTATTCACGTACTACTACTCGGGAGATGTGCGGTTGCAGGGGGGAGGTTCTCAGCAGCCCGCACACGATCGATGTGACTCAGAAGCCCTCGCATCGACTCGGGGGAGAGGCCGGAGAGCCGGTGGGCCACTCGTTCCACTCCGGCATCGCGCAACATGCGCAACTGTTCCAGCTCGCGGGTGACTTCGGCGGCTTCCTCGTCATCGAAGAAGTAGCTGGCCGGCACTCCGAAGAATTTACTAAGAGCCTCCAGGACCCGTTTGGTCGGGTTGTCATTGCGACCGGTCCGCAGCTTCCATAGGTACACGGAGGAGATCTTCTGGCCGTGTCGCTGCTCTAGCTGTTGCGCTACCTCCTCGTTGGTGAAGGGGCCCCGCTCTGGCGGGTGCACGATTTCAAAGAGCCGCTCCAAGCGTTGCGCAAGGCTCGCCCCCCGACCATGTGGCAGGCCGCCTTGGAGTACCGAACCAGACTCCCGGGCCATGCTTCCTCCGACTCCACGATTGACTGCTCACCCCATTGCTAAGATCATCGTCGGCGGTATTAACTATGGTTAATGTCGGTGATGATGCCACGGGGGCAGCGTCCGGCCCTCACGCCAGGGTGATCTGATCATGGTAGATCCTGCCGCCTCGGGCGCAAGGCGCGTCCCAGCCAGGAGGAGTGAGTCCGATGAGGAGATTTGCGATGCCGCATCAACCCCCCGGTCGAACGCTCTGTCGGTCCGCCGACCTCACGCCACCATGGCGTCCTTGCGATCCGCAACCGCCCTGGCCGCCGCTCAACATGGTGTTGGCTGACGGTACGGGGATTCGTCGACCAACACCATAAAAAGCAGTCACCCAAGCCAGTCGGGTCCTCTTTTACCTGGCTGGAACTCGCGCGTGAACTGCGCCTCGCACCAGCAAGCGACTCAAGCGACTCAAATACCAGCCCCATGAAGCGGATGCACTGAGCAGAGATGAGCGACTCAAGCGACGCACGGTCTACTTCTATGGCGTACAACCAGGCGGCCGCCGCCGAGTCACCGCCACGGCGGACCGGTAACCGCTAACCTGTGTGCGCGCATCACACTGCGATGTTGAGTCGCTTGGGTCGCTGGAGAGGTCATTACATGCTGGATGAGCTGGGATTTTCACCCAGTTGCTCAGTAGCTGACGCAGTGACCCGACCGCCGGGAGGCCCACTGGAGACAGCGCTCGCCTGCGCGGCGCACGGCTGGCCCGTCCTCCCTCTGGCTCCCAGGCGTAAGACGCCGGCGGCCAATTGCGCACGCTGCCAGGGATCCGGGCACTCCCCTACGACATGCAAATGCATTGCAGTCGGTCGCTGGTGCCACGGTTTCCACGCAGCGACCGCCGATGCGAAGCTCATCCGTCGCTGGTGGCGTTCTCAGCCCCAGTTCGGGGTGGGAGTTGCCTGTGGAGCCGCGGGCTTGCTGGTGCTCGACATCGATGCCCACGAGACGCCGCTACCTCAGCGCGAACGACTGCTACCCGGCATCATGATCGGTGAACACGTTCGCCTGGACGGCCTGCGGCACGGTTTCCATAGCCTGGCCTTGCTCGCCGCACTACGCCAGGAAGAGGATCCAGCCAGGGACCGGGGCACGCTGCGGGTGCGCACTCCCAGCGGTGGTATGCACGTTTGGTACAAGACGCAGGCTGGCCAGAATTGGATGTGCTCGACTGGATCAAGCCCGCGCAGAGCCCTTGCCTGGCAGGTGGACGTTCGCGCGCAGGGGGGCTACATCGTGGCCCCCAACACCGTGACCGCTAGCGGCCGCTACGAAGTCCTGCCCGGAAGCCGCTTCCCCGCTCCTCTGCCCGGCTGGCTGGACACCGAACTGACTCGCACGGGCCATCAGCCCACTCCCGTACCTCGCCAGAGCATCGGGCACACCACACCGTTCAGGGCCCGCCAGGCCGTGATTGCCGCAGGAGCCGGGCGAGACACGGCCAGCCGTATCCTGGCGGCCGCACTCGCTACGGTCGCCGACTGCCGGACTACGCCCGAAGGGGCCTCCTTCACGGAGAAACTCAACCGGGCTGCCTTCACCACCGGTGGCCTGGTCGCGGCGGGCCATCTGGCTCAACATGTCGCCGAGACCGTGCTTCTGGAAGCCGCAGAACATGCCCGCCCTGGACAGCAGCGCCGCTGTACCTCCGTCGTCCGTGCCGGCCTCGCGGCAGGCATGCGACGCCCCCTCGTCCTGAAAGACGACCGCCCGTGAACCACAACTACCCTGGCGACAGGCTGTTCGATCCGGCGGCTATCGCTCAGCAGATCCTGAAGTCGCCTGCACTGCCTGCCCAGACGCAGTCCTCCCCTACCGCTGCATCCACCACTGTGACCTCCTGCGGTCTACTGCCCGATTCCCTGAGCGACCGAGGCAACGCAAAGCTATTCGTGCACCTTTACGGCCGCGACTTCCGGCACGTCCCAGGGCTGGGCTGGTATCGCTGGTCGGGCTTCCGCTGGGAGATCGACGAGGACGACACTGTCCTGTGGGCGGCGGGTGAGATGGCTGAGTCACTCGCCGAGGAAGATCCGAGCGGGCGTCAGTCCTCCACGGCGCTGCGTCGCCACCGCCGGCGCGCCTTGTCGACGTCCGGCATGAAAGCCATGCTGATGCAGGCGAAGTCGGCGCCCGGCATGGTTCTTAATGCTTCCCTGCTGGATGCCGACCCGTACGCGCTGTGCACTCCGGACGGAGTCGTCGACCTGCGCACCGGCATGCTGCAGAGCCCAGACCCGGAAAAGCACCTGCACTCGCGTTCCACCGCGCTCGCTCCCCGCGCGATGAGGGCCCCTCGCTGGGAGCGCTTCCTCCTGGACACCTTCGGTGATGACGCCGAGGGCCAGGAAATGGTCAGTTTCCTACATCTACTGCTGGGTTACTCGATCACCGGGGACGTTGGCGGACAGATCATGCCGTTCTTGTACGGGCAGGGCAAGAACGGCAAGAGCGTACTGCTTGATGTGATGGTGAAACTGCTCGGTGACTACGCCGACGCCGCGCCACCTGGTTTTCTCATGGCCAAACCGTTCGAGGGCCATCCCACCGACCTGGCCGAGCTGCACGGAAGGCGCATCATCGTCTGCTCCGAGCTCAAACCCGGCGATCGCTTCGATGAGGCCCGCGTCAAGTTGCTCACTGGCGGCGACCGGATCAAGGCACGACGCATGCGCCAAGACTTCTTCTCCTTCACTCCCACGCACAAGCTTTGGCTGCTGGGCAACCATCGCCCAGAAGTGAACACCGGTGGCTACGCGTTCTGGCGACGGATGAAGCTAATCCCCTTCGAACGGGTCGTAGATGATCACCGCAAGGTCGACAATCTGGCCGATGTCCTCGTCACCGAGGAAGGGCAAGGGATCCTGCACTGGCTCATCACCGGCGCTCGGCGCTACCTCAACGGAGAGAAAGATCTGACCGGGCCACAGCAGGTCCGCACCGCCACCACCGCCTATGCGGAGACCGAGGACCACACTGGCCGCTTCCTAACCGAGTGCTGCACCCTGGACCTTGCAATGCGGGCGGAGCAGGCCCATCTGTATGCGTCATACAAGCACTGGTGTTCACTAGAGGGCGCTAACCCGGTCTCGTCCCGAGCCTTCGCCGCGCGTGTGCGGGAGACCGTGGGTCTCTCCTCCCCCAAAGAAATGATCTTGTCGAACCAGCGCAAGTACTATCCGGGTATCGGGCTGAACGCTGAGGCGGAGGAAGCAACGGTATGAGCTCCCTGATCGAACCCAGCCAGATCGCCCACGAACAGGAGCTGGTCTGGCTCGAGGACATCGACACGCTCGACTACGTCCGCCAGAGCCTGGACCGGCTACCCACCCGCCGCGGGAGACCGGCCTACCACCGTGACGGACGCATGGTCGGCTACGCGACCCTGTCCCCGAGCGCACGCGCCTCGCGTGCCTCAGGCACCTTCCTGCGCAGGGTGTTCTGGCTGCTGCCGCACGACAGAGACCAGCAGCCGGGCGGGCTCTACGCCTCGGCCGCGCCCTCAGAAGCGGTCGACCCTCGCACTCTTGGAACAGGCATCAAGGGCTACAAGACCGAGCGCTCGGAAGGCGGCCCGCCCTCGGACGCGATGCGCGAACTCGGCATAGAGCTACCAAAGAGCTGAGCACGCTCCCACAGCGACCGAACTACCTAGCCAGGCACAAGCACGACGCAGACGACTGGGGCCAGCTACCAAAGACACAGCCATCCTCGCTGTTCGGTAGCTGGCCCCAGTCGCTGGCAAAACACCAGGTCAGATGGGCCAGACTTCCAACAGAGCGACCGTAGCTACCAAAGATGAGAACTATAACGACACAGCGAAGTGCGCATGCGTGTCATAGATGGATGACTTCAGTCGCTTCAGTCGCTGTCACAGTACTCCCATCCCTCTGAGGGGGCCTTTTCTTGTCTGTGAGCACAGCGACTGACGGTTTAGACGCAGCTACCGAACCAAGCACCCTCGACCCTCCCCTTCCTGTTGACGACGATCCAAGGGAGGGGGCCGCCGCAACGAGGCATTGACGGACTGCTGAGCTCGAGGAATTCGTATCGAGCCCAGCGACGAACCGGCACAAGTGGTTGCAGTACAGCGACGCTGCTGACGGACTGCACGACGATGCCGCCGGGGCGAGCGACGAACTCGCCGGGGCGGATGTTCGTGGCGACGGCGAGGCGCTTCCGGAACGCCTCGTGTCCCTCAACGGGCTCGCCGTCCACAAGCGTGGATCGGCGGCGGCCGCCATCGTGGTCTTCTTCGCCGCCGCCTTTCGCACCAGGGCGCCGCGACGACGCAATGAGCCGGGTGGGGCTGCTCGCCACTGTCTTGGGGCGAGACGGCGGGGCTGTGACGGGCGGGGAGCTGGCTCCGGGCCCGGGCCGGTAAACGCCTCCGGGACCGCCAGTGCCGGGGCGACGGGCGCGTCGTGTTCCTTGAGGCGGCCGGCATGGCCGACCCCGAGAACGCGCTGGACGACCCGCAGATCGTCGACTGGCGGGGCGCCCCTGCCCACCACTGGGAAGCGTCCTGAAGCCACGAGGACTGGTCCACGCCGCTGCCGAACCTGACGGCCCGGCAGCATGGAAGGCGGCACCGCGGCCAGTAGAAGGCGCTGGCCGACTGGTGGGCCGCCAACTGATCCGCGGGCAAGAAGGTGGGCCCCGAACTCCTGCGACTGGTTCGGGGCCTACCTGCTCTGCAAGCCCGACCCTCACCCCGCCGAGCGCGTGTGCCAGGACGGAACTCCCCCACCGCACTCAACCCGCGCCCGCCCGGCAACGGCTAGCCTGCCTCGCCCCCGCAGCGAGACCCGCGCATTCTGCGCCGTGAAAGATCTTGCCGTCACATGATCTTCACATGTAGAAGATCCTTGGACTCGCCATCGAGCGAGCCCCATCGCGCCGACCCACGGAGTCTTTCCTTGAGATCCCTTCCCCCGCCCGTCGCGGCTTGCGGCGCGCTCAGGTGTGCGGTGTTCCGCGAGGTCGCGGCGAACGCGTCTCGCGATCTACTTCGGGGGCGGTCGTGAGGGCGTCGTCCACCAATCCGTTCCTCGGCCCCGAGGATTCGTCCGGCACGCCGATATGCGCACCGCGGCCTTCCCTTCCGAGCGACGAGCAGGTGAGCGCCCCCGGGTGGGTGGTGAGGGGTGGGCACGAGGAGGCCGTCCACTGCGCGGCCGTCGGTGGTCCTTCCGGCTGCACGGGCCGTGTGCTCGAACCGGCGGGGCGCTGCCTGGCCCACCTGGGTGAGGAGCAACTGGCCGCGTACCTGGGCGGGATCGGGCCCGGCTCGGCTCTCCAGCATGAGGGCACCCGTTTCACCGGCGCGCTCCTGGGCCGCCTCCTCGACGCGCTGCGCGATCCCGAGGACGGCCGCCCGCGTCTGGGCCACGCGAACTTCACTGAGGCGGTCTTCACCGAAAGGGCCGACTTCGGCAAGGCGGTCTTCTCGGACCTCGTGGTTTTCCGGAGGGCCGAGTTCGAGGACGAAGCCGTGTTCACCGGCAGCGAGTCGGTCGACGACGGCTGTGTCTTCCTCCACCATGCACGGTTTAAGGACGCGGACTTCACCGCCTACGTCGGCCAGTTCGAGGCGTTCCACACGGAGTTCTCCGACACCGTCCGCTTCGACGGCGCCGAACTCCGCGACAGTTGTCTCCTGGACGTCGCCTGCCACAAAGCCTCCTTCAGTGCGCCACGTTCGCCGGCGTCACCAAGCTGGACATCAGAGTCGAACGGGAGGTCGCTTTCAACAAGGCCGTCTTCGGCGGCGAGTTGCAGTGCAGGGCCACCATCGGTGGCGCCGCCGACTTCCACCACGCCCGCTTTGCCGGCCGCACCACGTTCCAGGGCACCTTCATGGCGGGGGCGTTCTTTCGAGGGGCCGTGTTCACCGGCACCACCACCTTCGAGCATGTGAACCTCCATGGCCCCAGCTCCTTCCGCGAAGCGGTCTTCGAGGACGTCGCCACGCTGGGCCCTTTGAGGTGCGACGGCCTGCTCGACCTCGCACTCGCCCGGTTCGACGCGCCGCTGGTCGTGGAGGCGGCGGCCCGGCGCGTCAACTTCCGCCGGGCGCGCTTCGGGGCTACCGCCACGGTGCGCCTGCGCCATGCGAGCGTCGACCTCGCCGGCGCGTCCCTTGAGTACCCACTCGGCATCAGCGCACAGCGTTCGACGTTCGCCGGGTCGGACAGTTGGGTGGACGAGTCCCCGTTGGAGGGGGACGGTGGGGTGAGTCTGGTGTCACTGGCCGAGGTGGACGCGGCTCATGTGATGCTGTCGGACATCGATCTGTCCGGCTGCCGCTTCATCGGCGCCCTCCATCTGGATCAGCTGCGTCTTGATGGCAACTGCCGCTTCGCGATGGCGCCCAGAGGGATCCACTGGCGCCGATGGCTCCCGGTGCGTTCGACGCCGCGTCGGACACTGGCCGAGGAACACCACTGGCGCTTCGCCGACGGCGCAACGGCCTGGACGCCCTCCAGGGCGGACCAGACGCGTTGGGAGGTCTTCGCACCCCTGGACGAAATCTTCGCGCAGATCGGTGATGAGTTGAGGGCGGAGCAAGCCCCCCGCGTGGCCGAGGTGCGCGACCCCGTGGCGATCGGCGCGGTTTACCAGAGGCTGCGCAAGTCCTTCGAGGACAGCGGGAACGCGCCCGACGCCGCAGACTTCTACTACGGCGAGATGGAGATGCGCCGCCACGACCGCGGCCGCCCGCCCGGCGAGCGTTGGCTGCTCCGGGCGTACTGGGCGCTGTCCGGCTACGGGCTGCGCGCCTCGCGGGCCATCGGCTCGCTGCTGGCCGCGATGGCCGTCCTCATGCTGGCAATGGCCGTATGGGGGCTGCCGTCGCCCGATCCCAAAACAACGTCCGAGGGCACGCTGACGGGCCAGACGTTCAAGATGGTCACCACCACTCCCGATCCGCAGAGCCCGCGCGGCCCGGTCACCGAGCGGCTGACCGCCGAACGATTGGAGAAGGCGGCGGAGGTGGTGGCCGACGCAGCGATCTTCCAGTCGTCGGGCCAAGACCTGACCAACGTCGGCACCTACCTCGTTAGGGCACCCGGCTCGCCGAATTCGCGATGCTCGGACTGGGTGTGCTCGGCTTCCGCGGCCGCATCGGACGCTGAGCCAGCGGGGACGGGGGCCGCACCCTGTCGAGGCCGGTGAGGGCCGGTCCCCTGCGCTCCACCACCCTCAGCCGTGGGAGGGTCGGGGACGGCCGGTCAGGGGGCCTCCTCGTCGAGGACCGGTCGGCCGTCACAGACGAACCAGGCGATCACGCCGTCGGACGGTCCCACGGTGGACTGACCACCAAAATCCATATCGCCTGCGCGGCAAGGAACGCCCGCTCGCGATCCTGCTGACCCCCAGCCAACGCCCCGACAGCGTCTGCGCACGCCTCCTCCTGGAAGGCATCCGTGTTCCGCGGACCGGCCTTGGCCGGCCTCGCTGCAAACCCGACCAAGTCATCGCCGACAAGGCTTACAGCTCCTGCGGGTTCCGTGCCTACCTGCGCAAACACGGTATCGCGTGCACCATCCCGGAGAAGGCAGACCAGCAGCGACACAGGCACAACCGGGGGCCGTCCAGGTGGCCGGCCCCCGGTGTTCGACCGGCCCTTACGCAAGATCGAGGTTTAAGCACTGTGTTCGCCGGATGGGTATGTTCTCGTCCGTCGCGAGGTTGACCACGACCGACCGGGCGGAGCGGCTCCGCTGTCAGCGGTTGCTCGTGGTGCCGATGTCGACGATGTAGTTGTACCGCTCCACCAACACGAAAAGCTTGATTTCCTGCGTCGTCTCCCCGCTGCCGAAGGTCAGGCTGACGACGACCTCATGGCCGTTACCCACGGCGCCGTTGTCGGTCACCGTCCACTTCCGCGGGACGTTTTGAGCACGCAGGACACCGTCCGCCCCGTGCTTCTTCTCCCAGGCCGCCAGTCGCTTGGCGAAGTCGGGCGTCAGGTAGTGCTTGCGGAGCACCATTTCCAGTGTGGCGTCCGGGTCCGTGTAGTCGCCGATCGCGTCGATGTACGCGCCGTAGAAGTCGGCGACCCGGGTCACCACTTGGCCGCTCGTGCCGCTGACGGACTGCGGTGCGGCGGCGGACGACTTTGCGGGGGCATGGACGGATGCCTGTGCCGACACCTGTGTCGACACACCGAGTCCGACGGCCAGGACGAGGCCGGCGGCGACGGCCGCGCGGCGGTGTGCGGGGGACTTCCTGTTCATGTGTATCTTCCTTTTCTGTTCCATATGTGGTTGCTCTCGGCCCGGTGTCTTGGTGCCGGGGCCGGCGTGTGGCTATCGCCTTTTCGGGTCGGCGGGCGCGGCCCCGGAGTCATGAACATCTGCTGCTGCGCGGACCCATTCCCTCCTGCCGAGGCTCGGGGCGCGATCGACGACACCAAGTCCTGCTGAATCGCGCCGGATGACCCTGTCAGCGGTTGATTGGCCGCCCTCCCCACCCCCGTGGCGGAGGGCGGCCCCGGTCATGCGGTCAGCGGAGCTTGTCCACGGCCCGTGACGGCCGTCTTGTTGGAGGCCTTCACCGGCGCAGGCCCGAAGTCGCGAGACGGGTGTCAAAGACGCCCCAGGAGGTCACCGTGTGCAGGCCGTATCCGTGCCTGCCCTCATTGGCAGGCAGCCTGCCGTAGTCCTTCAGCGTGACCTCGGTCTCCGGGCCGGCCTTCTCGAGCCGTGCGCACAGGACTTGATGTCGTTGCTCGGCCGCGAGAAGCGCCCCTTCGCCACAGCCGTCCTGGGCAATTGCACGCTGACCTGACGGACGGTCGCTCCTGTCGAGTGCCGACCGTTCAGGACGAGCTTGGATGCGACGGGAATTGGGCCCCGTGAGGAAGCCGACGCCTTGGCCGCGACGTTTGCCAGTGTGGCGAGCGTCGTGCCGAGGGCGAGCCCGTGACGGCGAGTGCGAGGGGCGGGCCTGCTCGGGTGCGCTGGGGCATGGGTGCCTCCCGTGGATGAGTGCATGAGTGTCGTTTGTCGCCCGCAGCCGACTGGCCGGTCCGGTCCTGGTCGGGGCGACACCAAGAGCATCAGCCGTCACGACGGCTCCGCGCAACGCCGGACGCCCGCCCGGCGAGGGTGGAACCATCCCAGCCCATTTGACGTGCAGGTATATGGACCGCCTGAGATGCGGGGACACGTGGGAGGTTGGGGGAGCGGTGTCGACCGAGGACGACGTTGAGCAGTTCGCGGCGCTGCTGCGCCGGCTGAAGGACCGCACGGACCGGAGCTACGGCTCCCTGGCCCGCCGTCTCAGCATGAACACCTCCACGCTGCACCGCTACTGCGCGGGACAGGCGGTCCCGCAGGACTACGCCCCGGTGGAGCGGTTGGCCGACTTCTGCGGAGCAACACCGGAGGAACGCCTCGATCTGCACCGCCTGTGGCTGCTCGCGGTGACGGCACGACAGAGGCCGAGGGCGGGTGAGGAGACAGGGGAGCCGACGAAGACCGAAGGGGCACTGAAGCCGACAGGGGACGAGCGGACTTCGGGTCCGGACAGCCGGACAGCGGGGCGTTCGGGTGGCAGCACGTGCAGTGTGGGCGCCGACAGCATCGGTGGTGACGGGGACGGCACGAGCGGTTCACCACCGCGACTCGATGCGGGCGCCTCCGACGCCGCACTGGCTGTTCCCGACGCTCCCGGACCGGGCAGTCGCGAGTCGACGGCCCAGTGCGATGAGGTCCGCTCAACCGGACGGCCTTGGTACAGCCGTCGCCGTACCGTCGTCGGCGCAGCCACGGCGACCGTACTGCTGGTGACGCTGGGCAGTATGTCGGCGCTGTCGGCCGACCGGTCTCACGACAACTCCGCCAAGACCCCCGGTCAGTCCCCTACGACAGGAACTGGTACGTCACACCACTCCTCGGCCCCTGCGGCCAGCCCCTCCCGCAGCCGTTCTTCGGCCTCGCCCTCCACAGGAGTACGGGCTTCAGAGAGCCCCGAGTCGAAGGGTGGATCGTCGGCTGAGACGAAGAGCGACGCCCCCGTGCCAACCGGTGTGCCACTCGCGTGGACCGCCGACTCGCAGATTTGGGACGGCGGTTGCGGGCACGACTACGTCATCGGCAAGGAGTCGGCCCAGGTGCCCCCGCCGCCGGTAGAGCAGGACGCCAGAGTGTGGGCAGCGACGCAGCAGGCGGTACCTGGGCGTCAGACGATGGTGCAGATCTCGGTGCAGGGGAAGTCGTCCACGGCCGTGGTCCTAGCCGCCCTCCGGGTCCGTATCGTCAGCCGGGGCATCCCGGTCACCGGCAACGCGTACGCCATGGGTCAGGGCTGTGGCAGTGATCTGCCGCCCCGCAACTTCTCCGTGAACCTGGACGTCCACCGCCCGATCGCCCACGCGCGCCCCGGCAACGACCGCGGAAAGCCCGTCTCCGCGGTGCAGTTCCCCTACCGGGTCTCCGCCGAGGACCCGGAGGTGCTGCAGGTCACCGCGACGACCGAGGCCTACGACTGCAACTGGTACCTGGAGCTCGACTGGTCATCCCAGGGCCGCACCGGCACTGTCCGCATCGACGACCACGGCCGCCCGTTCCGCACCAGCAGCATCAAGGGCCTGCCCCACTACTGGTACGGCACAAACGACCACGGTGTGCGTCAGTGGGTACCCATCGACTCTTGAGGGAACAACTGTTCGGGCTATTTTCGCGATGTGACCGTTCCCCGTCACCCGACCAGCCGCGGCCCCAGGCCAACGCCGCTCGTTGAGCAGCACTTCCCGCAGCCTGCTCCGCTGCCTGCGCAGCGTCCTGCTTCGGCGCGCGGGGGAAGTGCTCCCGGTGCGCGGTGTAGGCGGCATCGCCGGCCGCGACGGCCCTCGGGCTCTGACCCAGCAGCCATGACGCCGGTTCGTCTACCGGTGGCCGGCCCGGAGGACCAGGCATGGCCTCGCGGCCGTGCGGGATCGCTCCCCGGTGGCATCGTCGCGGACAAGGGCGTCGTCGGCTCCGCGAGGGGTACCGGCACCCGCATGACCCTGTCGGTGGAGATGCTTCCCGAGTCGACCCTGCGCGATGCGATAGGCCTGCTCGTCAGACTGATCGAGTCCGCGGGCGCGCTGATCATCTTCATCGGCGCTGTGTGGGCGTTCGTGCAGTTCGTACGCGCAGGCATGCGCGGGCGCGGCAAGGTGGCAGGGTTCAACCGGATCAGGTTGAGCCTGGGGCAGTTCCTGGTCCTGGGCCTGGAATTCCAGCTCGCCGGGGACGTGCTGCGCACGGCCGTCGCGCCGAGCTTCGCCGAGATCGGGCAGCTGGCAGCCATCGCGGCGATCCAGACCGCGCTGAACTACTTCCTCGGCCGGGAGATCGCCCAGGAACGGGCCGAGATCGAACGGAGCGAGACGACGCCCCCGCCTGGCGCCAAGGGCCTGCCGACGTGAACGCGTGGCTGCAGGCGGGGGCTGTGCTGATCACCGGGCTGGGCCTCGTCGCCGCGGCAGCGGCCTGGCGCCTGACGCACTCCGTGCGAGCGGCCCTGGCCGTGCTGCTGGATTTCCTGACCGCCGCCGGCCTGCTCCGGCTCGCCGGCGAGCCGTCGTGGGACAGCATCATCCTGGCAGCCGCCGTGATCGCGCTGCGCAAGCTCCTCGGCGCCTCCCTCCACCTGTCGAGCGCGAACCGGACCACCCCCGGTGGAGCCCGGCCGATCAGCCCTGGTCGATGACGCATCTTCTACCGGCACAGCCCGGCACCGGTGATCGGCCTTCCCGAGCACATCGGAGAAAAGGTCCGGCCTGCGATCATGGCCCAGTTGATGCCGTTGATCGAGGCGCACACCGCCGAACGCGTCCTGAGTGACACCGACGCCTACCTCAGGTTCCTAACCACCCAGCCCGAGGTCGCCGCCGGGCCGGTCGGGGTGACGGGCTACTGCATAGGCGGCCTCCTGGCGATGCGCACCGC
>NZ_WWKH01000604.1:0-9674 GCF_009865595.1 Streptomyces sp. SID1328
GCCCTTCGGGCGACGACGCGAATGGTCAGACAGGACCTAGTCCTCGTCGAGGAGCCGGCGCCAGATGCGGGTGCGGTGCAGCACGTACAAGGAGCCCAGCAGAACCAGCGCCTGCAGCCCGATGGCGAGCAGCCAGAAGTCGTCCCTGGTCTCCAACTTGTCGGTCAGAAAAGTGAAGTTCATACCGAAGAACCCGGTGAGGAACGACAACGGCAGAAAGATCACCGATACGATCGCCAGCCGGTTGATCACCCCGTTCTGCTCACCCGCGACGAGCGAGGAGTAGCTGGCGAACGACCGGCGGGTGGCCTCCTGGAGCGACTCGATGTCGGCCAGCACCAGCCGTCCGGCGGTCTGGAACTCCCGGGCGGAGCGCTGCCGCTCCTCGGGAAAGGAGGGGCTGATCATCCGCCGGGTGAGGACCGCGTCGGTCACCTGGAGGAAAGGCAGCAGGGCGTGGTGCAACTGGGCGGAGCGCCGACGGAGTCGCGCCAGGGACTGGAGCTGCTCGGCCTTGCGGTCCTCGAACATCTCGTCCTCGAGTTCCTCGGTCTCCAGCAGGTTCCGCACCGCGGACAGCCGGAATGTCGCCAGGGCTTCCTGGAGCACGATGAAGAGCATGTGCACCGGGTCGGCCGGCCGCTCGTGCCGCAGCCCCTGGGCGATCTTGTGGGCGAGGCCCCCCTGGCCGTGGTGCGCGGTGGCCAGGAAGCGCTCGGTGACCACGACGTGCACATGCTTGATCGCGTCCTCCTGCACCACGGGAACCACGAAACCGGCCCGGTCCCCCAGGAAGTCCGCCCGCGTCGGCTCTCCGGCCCTGCCGAACCAGTCCAGCTCCTCGGCATCGAGCCCCAGCCGGGCGGCGAGTGGCACCGACGCGGCGTCCGGCGGCAGTTCGACGTCGACGAGGAGCAGGGAATCCGCGGCCAACCGCTCCCTGGCGCCGGCGAAGTCCGTACGGGTGACGGTCACCTCCGGCATCGACACCACCGTTACAGTCATCGCTCCGCCGTCGCTCCCGGGGCCCTGTGCCTGCAGCCTCTCCGTCCGCCGGCGTCCCCGCAACCGCAGCCACCCCTGCGCCCCACAGCAGGCGCCGGACGGATGACGGCGGCGCGGAGGTGACACCGGCCTCGTGCGCCGCGCGGCTCGGCACCCAGGCGTACGCCCCGGGCCCGAGCGCGGTACGGAACCGGGTCTGCCGCTCCCCTACGGCTCGACCACCGTCTCCTGGGCCGCCGCCGTGTCTCCGGCCACGAGCCGCGCGTCGGTGGGGACGTTGCGCTTGATGACGGCGAGGGCGACCGGGCCGAGTTCGTGGTGGCGTACGGAGGTGGTCACCTGGCCGATCTTGCGGCCGTCGGGGCCGTCGTCCGCGAGGCGGATCTCGGTGCCGGGCGGGGGGAGGTGGACGTCGCTGCCGTCGAGGTGGAGGAAGACCAGGCGGCGCGGCGGCTTGCCGAGGTTCTGCACGCGGGCGACCGTCTCCTGGCCCCGGTAGCAGCCCTTCTGGAGGTGCACGGCGGTGCCGATCCAGCCCAGCTCGTGCGGGATCGTACGGTGGTCGGTCTCGAAGCCGAGGCGGGGCCGGTGCTGCTCGACCCGGAGCGCCTCGTGGGCGAGGAGACCGGCGGCCGGGCCGGAGCGGGCGGCGAACTCCTCCAGCTGCTCGCGCGGCAGGAAGAGATCACGGCCGTACGGCGTCTCGCGGACCACCGCGCTCTCGGGGACCTCCGTGATGGAGCCCGCGGGGAGGTGGACCACCGCGATGTCGGCGGTGCGGTCGGCGACCTCGACGCGGTAGAAGAACTTCATCGACTCCAGGTAGGCGATCAGCGCCTCCTGGGTGCCGGGCTCGACGTGCGCCCACACGGTCGTACCGTCGTCCACCAGGTACAGGGCGTGCTCGATGTGCCCGTTGGCGGAGAGGACCAGCGCCTCGGTGGCCTCGCCGGCCGGCAGGTCACTGACGGCTTGCGTAAGCAGCAGATGCAGCCAGCTCAGCCGGTCCGCGCCGCTCACGGCGACGACGCCCCGGTGGGAGAGGTCGACGAAGCCGGTGCCGTCGGCGAGGGAACGCTGCTCGCGGAACAGGTCGCCGTAGTGAGCGGCGACGCCTTCGTCCACGCCCTCGGCGGGAACGGCGCCGGGCAGGGACAGCAGGGGGCTCTTCATACAGGCCAGCCTACGACGGGGTGGTTGAACTCTTCAGGGCGCAGTCCGCGCACCGGCCGAAGATCGCGAAGTGCTTCATGTCGGTGTCGAAACCGAACTGCTCGCGAAGCCGCGCGGTGAAGTCCGCGGCGACCTCCACGTCCGCCTCGATCACGTTCTCGCAGTCCCGGCAGACCAGGTGGAGATGGTGGTGGCGGTCGGCGAGGTGATAGGTGGGCGCGCCGTGGCCGAGGTGGGCGTGGCTGACCAGGCCCAGCTCCTCCAGCAGCTCCAGCGTGCGGTACACGGTGGAGATGTTGACCCCGGAGGCGGTCTTCCGGACCTCGACGAGGATGTCGTCCGGCGTCGCGTGCTCCAGGGAGTCCACGGCTTCGAGCACGAGTTGCCGCTGCGGCGTCAGCCGGTAGCCGCGCTGCCTGAGATCACTCTTCCAGTCGGTGCTCACCACACTGGAAGTGTAGGGCCGCCGGGCCGGACGCCCCGCTCGGCGGGAGGCCGGCCCGGTTCGGCACGGGCCTACTTGAAGAACGCGATGCCGTCGTCCGGCATGTCCTCGGGGAGGTCCTTCGCCCAGCGCTCGACGTCCTCGGGGGTGACGGCCTTCTTGAGCTGTGCCGACATGTAGGGGCGCAGCTCGACCTCGGGGGTCTGCTTCTCGCCGACCCACATGAGGTCGCCCTTGACGTAGCCGTACAGCCGCTTGCCGCCGGTGTACGCCGGGGACTCCGGGGTGCGGGCGACCGCGTCGGTGACCAGGTCGATCTGGGGCTTCTTGTCCGCCAGCTCGCCGTACCAGATCTCCACCACGCCGTCGTCACGGGTCATCGTGACGGTGATCTTGCGCTCGGCGTCGATCCGCCAGAAGCCGGCCTCGGACTCCAGCGGGCGGACCTTGTTGCCCTCGTTGTCGAGGACCCAGGTACGGGACTGGTACTCCAGGAAGTCCCGGCCGTCGTGGGTGAAGGTCACCTCCTGGCCGAAGTTGCACTTCTCGGAGCCGGGGAAGTCGTGGACCCCGGCGCCCGCCCAGTTGCCCAGCAGAAAGGCGAGGGGGACGAGGTCCTTGTGCAGGTCAGACGGGATCTCGATCATGAGCGGCCGTTCCTGTCGGTTCTGGGGCGGTGCTTCAGCGCTGGCCCTGGTACAGCTTCTTCACAGTCAGCCCGGCGAAGGCGAGCACGCCGACGCAGACCAGGACCAGCAGCAGTTCGAAGAAGATCTCCACGGGTGTGCTCCTTGAGCGGAAGTGGACGTACGACAGAGCCGCGCCCAGCTTACGCGGCCGGGGTCGGAGTCTCCTGGCGAGGTGGCCCTCAGGCGAGCAGCTCGCTCTGCAACGTCACCGTCTGCCAGAACGGAACGGCCGCCGCGCCCCCCGGACGGGACTGCGTGACCATGGCGACGGTGTCCCCGGCGGTCGCGTACGCCACCCGCGTCCGCTCCTTGCCGTAGGGCGCGGCCTCGGCGAACGCGGCGAGCCAGACGTCGTCCAGCCGGGCCGCCTCCGGGAAGCCCTCCGGCTCGAATACGGGGCCACCACGCAGCGGATGCAGGGGCCCGTCGTAGCTCACGAACACACTCTCCGACCCCTCGGCCACCTCGGCGGTCGCGAACTGGAGCAGATCGATGCGGGTGCGCGTGCCGTCCGGGGTGGCAGCCGCGGCTCGCCACGTGCCGCAGCCCGCGGTCGGTCAGCGCCTGCCCCAATTCCCCGCGCCCCTCCGCGTCGTACTGCGCGAGGAAGTCCTTCACGGGCAGCCAGCCGTCCGCGCCGGGCAGTGCCCCGTCCACCGTGGCGTTCCTCGGCGCGGGCAGCAGCAGAGCGCGCAGGTCGGCGTAGTGCGTGCCCGCCTTGTTCCCGGCGGCCAGCGGTCCGGGGCTCCCGGACGGCAGCGGGGGCTTGACCAGCGCCGGATACTCCCAGCGCCCATCGGAGCGGGTGGCGAGGCCGGGCAGGTCCGCGCGGTCCGCCCGGCTGATCCCGTACGCCGTCCCGGTCCCGGTGAGGGCGAACACGGCGACGACGGCGGCCCAGCGCAGGACCGCGCGCGTGCGGCGGCGGTCCTTTCCCGCCTGCGCGGGCGGCAGGTCGGGCATCGGTGGGGTCTGCGACCCGGTCATACGGCCTCACCCGGTTCCTGAATACGGTCGAACTGGGCGCGCATCATTTCGGCGGCCCCTTTCCGGTCGAACGACGCGGTGCCCTCGATCCAGGCGGTGACGCCGATGTCTCCGACGTAGCCGGAGCACGTCATCGACTCGAGCTTCTCCCCCTCGACGGCCGGCGGCAGGAAGCACGCGGCGTGGTCCTCGTGGCCCTTGATCGCGGGGCCCTTGCGGAAGACCTTCATGGTGTCGAGGAACTCCTGCTGGGAGCGGTTGCGCGAGCGGAGTGTCTTCCGGTCCCCCCGTGTCAGCACCATCTCCACGGTGAAGGCGCCGGAGTCCTCGCCTGCCAGGGGCGTACTGGCGTAACTGCGCACCGCCATGCCCTTGACCGGGTTCTTCTCGTACTGCCGTTCCAGTTGGAGCCGTTGGGACCGGGGCAGGCTCCGGAGCGACTGGCGCAGGAGGTCGGACGTCTGCCGTCCCGTCAGCTCGGTGTCCGAGCCGAACTGTTCCACGTCCGGGCCCCGGACGTACCGCTCCTCGCCGAAGGGCAGGAGCAGCGCGCGCAACCCGGACTGCTTCTCCTGAGCCGGCTTCTCCTTGGTGGCCACCGGCAGCCGCCAGTTGGGCGCCCCCGGCGAGCGGTCGGCCCCGTGCACCACGGCGGCGGTGCAGGCGATCCCGGCGAGGGTGGCGAGGGCGAGGACGGCGCCCACGATCATGGTGGTGCGGCGGGGCCGGGCAGGTGTGCTCGTGACGTCAGTACCCGCAACGTCAGTACCGGCAACGTCGGTGTTCACAGCGTCAGTGCTCACAGCCGCTCCATCTGCTGTCGCGCCAGCTCCCGGACCCGGGCGGGCGGGACCGGCTTGGTGTCCCTGACCCACATCTCCATGGCGATGTCCCCGCGCCAGGCATGCGCTTCGGCCAGGTAGCCGGAGCCGAAGCGGCTCTCGGGCCGGTCGTGGACGAAGATCTCGCCGTCGCCCGTGCCCGGAACGGGCCAGCTCCGGGTGTGGTCGTCATCGGCGGCCCAGGTGCGGGCGTAGAAGGCCCGGTCGACGGCGGTCTGTGCCTCCACCTGTCGGAACTGGACCAGCCGGATCTCCACCGTGCGGTTCCCGGACTCGGTCCAGCCGGTGATGGCGGCGCGGCGGAACTCGCCGCCGAGCAATTCGCGGAAGGCCACGTCCGGCTTGGTGTAGAGCTCCGCGTAGGCGGTGAGGTCCAGCCAGCCGTCGTCGCTCTCGATGTGCGGGTTCGTGCGGGTGCCGCCCGGCTTCTTCAGCAGCAGCTTGCGCAGATCGCCGTCCGCCTTGACCTGGTGGTCCTGGGCGGCGGACAGCGGCCCGGGACCCCTGCCCGCGGCCTGCGCCAGCGACGGCTGGGAGAGCGGGGGCAGCTTGTCCGGCGTACGGCCGGCCTGGACGAGGTAACCGGCGCAGGTCCCGGCGACCAGCCCGAGCGCCACGGCGAGGGTCAGCCGGCGCAGGACACGACGGCTCCGGCGCGGCGCCGGTACAGGCGCGGCCTCGAGTGGCTCAGGGCTCTCGGCCTGCTCGGGTGCCGGTCTTTCCGGACTTTCCGTGGTGCTCAATGTGTCGTCCCCCCACAGGACAGGAAGCACGGACCCGGTGGTCCGCGCTCCACAGCAGACCCATGGCATGTCCATGTAGTTGCAGGCCGCCGGATTACGATTCGGTCATGGCGAACAAGCTCGTGATCAAGGTGACCTCCGGGGCCGATGCGCCGGAGCGGTGTTCTCAGGCGTTCACCGTGGCGGCGGTGGCCGTGGCGAGTGGGGTGGATGTGTCTTTGTGGCTGACCGGGGAGTCGGCGTGGTTCGCGTTGCCGGGGCGGGCGGCTGAGTTCGAGCTGCCGCACGCGGCGCCGTTGCAGGACCTGCTGGAGTCGGTGCTCTCGGCGGGCCGGGTCACGCTGTGCACGCAGTGCGCGGTGCGGCGGGACATCGGTGAGGCGGACGTCATCGAGGGCGTGCGGATCGCCGGGGCGCAGGTCTTCGTGCAGGAGGTCATGGCGGACGGCACGCAGGCCCTCGTCTACTGATCGTCCGCCTGCCGGAATCGGCGCATGCCGAGGGTCGGGACGATCGTGCTGGGGCCGCCGACGTGCGGCGGCCCGCGGAGTCCTGGGGGCGGGCCCCCTGGGTACGCGCCGCACCACGAGGGCAATCGTTTCTGCGTGATCGACGCCGGCCGCCCCCGGACCTCTCAGGGGCGCGGGCGCTTCTTGCCGTCCAGCTCGTCCCACCAGTCGTCGGACTCGGGGTCCCCGGAAGGGTCGTCCCACCACCGGTCCTCCGGCCCGCGCCGGTTCGCGATCATCGCGGCCACCGGCGGGATCACCATGGCGAACAGGCACATCCCGACCGCCGCGGGGACGGACCAGATCCGGACCACCGCCCAGGCGAGGACGAAGAGGACGACGCAGACCCCCATCATCACGAAGTACCAGCGACGCCGCCGTGCGTACATGAGTCCAGAGTAGGGCCGGACAGCCGGAAGGGCCGCGCCCCAGGTGTCCAACCCGGTGGGCGCGGCCCCTGCCCCGGCCGCGAGCGTCCGCGTACGTCTCAGACGGCGATGGCGACCTCGGCCAGACCGCCCGGCTGGGCGACGACCGTGCGGTCGGCGGTGCCGCCGGGCACCAGGGCGCGTACGGTCCACGTGCCCTCGGCCGCGTAGAAGCGGAACTGCCCCGTCGCGGAGGTGGGGACCTCCGCGGTGAACTCGCCCGTCGAGTCCAGCAGGCGGACATAGCCCGTCACCGGCTCGCCGTCCCGCGTCACCTGCCCCTGGATGGTGGTCTCACCGGGCTTGATCGTCGAGGCGTCCGGGCCGCCGGCCTTCGCTCCACACATGGCTTTCTCCGTAAGGGGTCTGACCAGAAGGTCGGTCGGGGTTGCTTGCTTGACTTACTTGGCTGCGCCCAGCTCGATCGGCACGCCGACCAGCGAGCCGTACTCGGTCCAGGAACCGTCGTAGTTCTTGACGTTCTCCACGCCCAGCAGCTCGTGCAGCACGAACCAGGTGAGCGCCGAGCGCTCGCCGATGCGGCAGTAGGCGATGGTGTCCTTGGCGAGGTCGACGTCCTCCGCCGCGTACAGCTCCTTCAGCTCCTCGTCGGACTTGAAGGTGCCGTCGTCGTTGGCGTTCTTCGACCACGGGATGTTGCGGGCGCTCGGCACGTGGCCGGGGCGCTGGGACTGCTCCTGCGGGAGGTGGGCCGGGGCGAGCAGCTTGCCGGAGAACTCGTCGGGCGAGCGCACGTCGACCAGGTTCTGGTTGCCGATCGCGGCCACCACGTCGTCGCGGAAGGCGCGGATCGCGGTGTTCTGCGGCTTGGCCTTGTACTCGGTCTTCGGCCGCTCGGGCACCTCGTCACCGGGGACCAGCTCGCGGGCGTCCAGCTCCCACTTCTTGCGGCCGCCGTCGAGGAGCTTGACGTTGTCATGGCCGTAGAGCTTGAAGTACCAGTACGCGTAGGACGCGAACCAGTTGTTGTTGCCGCCGTAGAGGACGACCAGGGTGTCGTTGCCGATGCCCTTCTCCGACAGGAGCTTCTCGAAGCCCTCCTGGTCGATGAAGTCACGGCGGACCGGGTCCTGGAGGTCCTTGGTCCAGTCGACGCGGATCGCGTTGCGGATGTGGTTCTTCTCGTAGGCGGACGTGTCCTCGTCCACCTCCACGAGGGCGATGGTCGGGTCGTCGAGGTGCTCCTGCACCCAGTCGGCGTCGACCAGGACGTCGCTGCGGCTCATGGTTTTTCTCCTCCGGGGCAGTCACGGTGGCGTGCGGTGAGAGGGGTGCGCGCGCATACGGGTGCGGCGGCGCACGAATGCCCTTCCAGCAGGGCGGCATGGAGATGCGGGAGTCGGTGACTTCCGCTCAGAAGGGGCGACAGAGCATGGCGGCAACGCGGCACAGGTCCACTGCCCGCCGCTTCGTGAGATCCGCCTGTCGCTTCATGGCGTCGATCGTAAGGAGATCCGGGCGCACGTGTCACCGGCGTGTCGCATGATGAGACGCGATCGTCCGGATACTGGTCGCAGCCGAGGCGTCCGGTGACAGGAGAAGCGCCCCGGCGCCCGGATTCCGGGCCCGAGGGCGCTCCTCCCGGTCTTCACGTCCGCCGCACATCTGCGGTACGGACACCGCGTCTCGTCACTCGGACAGACGTACGACGCTCCGGCGGGGTCCTACCCGGCCAGCTTCAGGTCCGAACCCGTCACGCCGATCCGCACCCCGTCCGCCGTGGCCCGCACGCTGCTCACCGCGATGCCGCCCGGCAGCTGGTCCAGGGCCTGCTGGAAGTCGGTGATCTGGCGGAAGGTGCCGTCCGCCAGATTGGCGCCCGCGATGACCGGCAGCGCGTCCGCGTGCACCGAGACCTTGCCGCCCTTGACGTCGAGGGAACTGAGCACCGGGATGGTCCGCTGGATGCCGAGCGCCGGGATGCCGAGCTTCACCGAGACCTTGATCTTGCCGTCGCCGCCGTCGCCGAGGCCGGTGATCCGGGCGGTGATGCCGGGCGCCAGCTCGGTCGGCTCGGTCTTGGCGGCCTGCATGAGCTGGTCGTAGGCGATGGTCGCGGAACCGGTGCCGGTCCTGGCGGTGGCCGAGGAGTAGTCGCCGGAGAACTTCACGTCCTTCAGGTCGGCCTCGAGGTCGTCGATACGGATCGTGCGGCCCTCGGTGCCGGTGGGCACCGGGTACGACGTGATGCCCAGCTCCACGTCGTCCAGCGAGCCGGAGGCCACCTGGGTGAGGAACGGGAAGCCCTTGATGTCCACGTCCGGCGTCGAGGCGAGGTTCTCCCGCGCCTTCACCCGGTCCGCGACCTGGCCCTCGGCGAAGTGCACCGCCACGCGGTCCGCGATCACGAAGAGCCCGCCGAGGATCACGACGAGGATCAGAAGTATTCGCAGGGCCCGCATGTTCTCCCCAAGGGTCGGCGGCTCGGTTCCGGCGCCGCCACCGTAGCCCCGCCGGAGCCGCTCGGACGGAAATTGTGGATCACCTGTGACGGGCCCACGCCGTACTGCGGCTTTTCCCGCGTTTACCCCCGGCGCATTCAGGAAACCCCGGCCGGAAATCGCTCCCGGCCGGGGCGGGGCCGGTCAGGTGAAGACGCGGCCCAGGAGCCAGACCGCCGGGGCGGCCGCGGCGAGGGGGAGGGCTACGCCCGCGGTGAAGTGGACGAAGCGGGAGGGGTAGTCGTAGGCAGCGACCCGGTGGCCGATGAGGGCGCAGACGGCCGCGCCCGCGCCGAGGGCCGCGCCCTGCGAGCCGAGGTCGGTCAGGCCGCCGACGGCGAAGCCGGCGCCCGCCCCCGCGAGCAGGGCGAAGACGACCGACACCGGGGTG
>NZ_WWKH01000605.1:0-7790 GCF_009865595.1 Streptomyces sp. SID1328
CAGGGCCGGGGAACCCGCGCGCGGGGTCCCGATGCAGCCGCACCACGGCACGATGGCCCGCGCGGCGGCACACTGAACGGCCCGGCCGAGGGCAACCCCCGTCGGCAGCAGGCGACTTGAAGAGCGGGACGGGTGGACCGACGGAGTCCCCCCGCCCCGCTCCGCCGCTTCACCCCATACCAGTCCGCAGGGCGGCGCGTACCCCGAACTGTCGGGCAGGCGCCGCATATACGACGTTTCCCAGCGGTGGAAACCGCCTTGGTGGCAGTCTGCTCAACAGCAGATACGCAAAGTGTCAGATACAGGCAGCCAGCCGGAGGTGCGCATCCCGTGGCGTCCAATGTGAATCCCACCGTCAGGCGGCGCCGGCTGGGCCAGGAGCTGCGCAAGCTCCGTGAGCTCAAGGGCATGACGGCCGAAGAGGTCGCCGACCGCCTGCTGGTGTCGCAGTCGAAGATCAGCAGGCTGGAGAACGGCCGCCGCAGCATCAGCCAGCGCGATGTCCGCGATCTGTGCGGGGTCTACGAGGTCGAGGACCAGAGGGTGGTCGACTCACTGATGGAGATGGCCCGCGACTCCCGCCAGCAGGGCTGGTGGCACACCTTCGGCGACATCCCGTACAGCGTGTACATCGGTCTGGAGACCGACGCCCAGTCGCTCCGGGTGTACGAACCCCAGCTGGTCACCGGCCTGTTGCAGACCCGCGCGTACGCCGAGGCGCTGGTGCGCGGCGCGCTGCCGGAGACCTCCACGGCCGAGATCGAGAAGCGCGTCAAGGTCCGCATGCGCAGGCAGGAGCGGGTCACCGACGACGGCAACCCGCTGCGCCTGTGGGTGGTGCTGGACGAGGCCGCGCTGCACCGGGTGGTCGGCAGCAAGCTCATCATGCGCGAGCAGCTGGAGCACCTGATCGAGCTGTCCAGCCTCCCGCACGTCACCGTGCAGGTGCTCCCCTTCGAGGTCGGCGCGCATCCGGGGCTCAACGGCCAGTACGCCATCCTGGAGTTCGCCGACGCGGCCGACTCCAGCGTGGTCTACCTGGAGGGCGTCACCAGCGACCTGTACCTGGAGAAGGCGCCGGACGTGCAGAAGTACGCCGTGATGTACGAGCACCTGCGGGCCCAGGCGCTCCCGGTGGAGCGGTCCCAGCAGTTCATCCAGGACGCGGCCAAGAGGTTCGCCCAGTAGGGCTCCGGCCGGGTTCCCGCAAGGGCTGCGGTTCGTGGGGCGAGGGATCTTACACCGTCGCCCCACCCTCATGACGGCTCGCTTGGAATATGCCACCCGCTTGAGTGAACGGTCCCTGCGGTCAGGGGGGTTGACCGGTAGCGTCGATCACGCCAATCGCTCGCATGGGTTGGCGTGAACCGCACCACCGCAACTCGCAACAGGAGTGGACATGGCACTGATTCAGGGCGCGACGGAGACGTGGATGAAGTCCTCCTATTCCGCGGGCAACGGCGCCTGCGTCGAGGTCAAGTCGCCGACCGCCGCCGAACTCGCCGTACGCGACTCCAAGGACATCACGGGCCCCGTGCTGGCCTTCCCGGCCACGGCGTGGAACGCCTTCGTGGCCTCGGTCAAGGCGTAACGGACCGACCCCGGTCCCCACGCGTAGAAGCACCGGACCGATGCTTCACCAACAGCACACGCACCACCCCGAAGCCCTCTCGGCCGGCCCGCCGTCCTTGCCGAGGGGGCTTCGTCGCGTCCGTCAGCCGAGCTGTGCCTCGATCGCGGAGACGACCTCCGCCGACTCCGGCTCGGTCTGCGGGGCGAAGCGGGCGACGACCCGGCCGTCGCGGCCGATCAGGAACTTCTCGAAGTTCCAGCGGATGTCGCCGGTGTGGCCCTCGGCGTCGGCGAAGCCGGTGAGGCGGTCGTAGAGCGGGTGGCGGCCCTCGCCGTTCACCTCGACCTTCTCGGTGAGCGGGAAGGTCACGCCGTACGTCGCCGAGCAGAACTCCGCGATCTCGTCGGCGGAGCCGGGCTCCTGGCCCATGAACTGGTTGCACGGCACGCCGAGCACGGTGAAGCCCCGCTCGCCGAACCGCTCCTGGAGCCGCTCCAGGCCCGTGTACTGCGGGGTCAGCCCGCACTTGGAGGCCACGTTCACGACGAGCACGGCCTGCCCGGCGTACCGGGCCAGCTCGGCGGAACCGCCCTGAAGGGCACCGATCTCGACGTCGAGGGGGGAGGAGGTGTGATCACTGGTCGTCATGGTGGGCAGCCTAGCCAGGGCCGGTGCGCCCGGCCTCCACCAGTACCTCCCCGGCCGCCGTGCGCGAGTACAGCACCGAGCGGCCGGCGCGGCGCCGGGTGATCAGGCCGGACTCGCGCAGCACCTTCAGATGGCGGCCGACCGAGCCGAGCGTCTGGCCGGTCAGCGCGGTGAGCTGGGTGGTGCTCAAGGGGGACTCCAGCAGGGTGAGCACGCTCGCGCGGGCCGGCCCGAGCAGCGCGCCCAGGCTCGCGGGCACCGGACGCTCGGCCTGCCCGGCGAGGGCACCGGCGCAGGGGTAGACCACGGCGTACCGCTCCCGCCCCTCCCACGCCACCCAGCCCTGCCGCGCCGGGGTCACCGGGACGAGGACGAGTTCGGCGCCGGAGATCTCGCGGGGCGGGTAGGTCTGCAGGTTGACCTGGAAGCGGCTCTCACCGAGCCACCGCGTCCCCGGCCGCAGCGAGTCCAGCACCCCGGCCCAGCCGCCCCGCCCCATCCGCGCGGTCCGCGCCAGCACGTCCGCCTCCAGCACCCTTCTCCGCCGCTCCCAGTCCGGCCGTACCGTCTCCTCCCACACCCACTCCAGCAGTGTGGCCGCCCGCTCGGGCAGGTCGTCCCGCTCCAGTACGGCGGGCAGCGGGCCGGCGAGGGAGAGCAGCAGGTGGGCGCGGGCGTCGGCGGGGCGGGCGGCCCGCACCCGGCCGACCTCCTCGCCGAAGGTCTCGCCGTCGCGCGGGGTGGGGGTGAGGAAGTCGGCGATCCAGCTGCGGCCGAGACCGGCGCGGATCAGGCGTGCGGTGACGGGGTCTGCTGCCAACCGGGCCCGGTAGGCGGGCAGATGGGAGCGCAGCCACTCCCGCTCGCCGGGGTGCGCGGGCGTGGCCGCGTGCAGCAGCTTGAGGCTCGCGAAGGTCTCGGCGAGCGGGGAGATCACGAAGCGGCTGCGTGCCAGCGTGTCCGCGTCGAGCAGCCACCACCCCATGCCCCGCCCCACCTTTCGCCGTCCGGCGAAACAATAACGAGCACCCCGCGGGCGGCCGAGACTCCCCGCATGCCCAGCTACCGATCCCTGTTCCGCACCCCGGAGTTCACCCCGCTCTTCCTCGCCGCCGCGGCCCAGACCGCCGCTTCGACGATGGGCGGACTCGCCCTCGGCACCCTCGTCTACCGGGCCACCGGCTCCCCGCTGCTCTCGGCGCTCAGCATGTTCGGCCCGGCCCTGGCGCAGGTCGTCGGCGCGACCTTCCTGCTCTCCGGCTCCGACCGCCTGCCCCCACGCACGGCGCTGTCCACCATCGCGGCGGTCTTCGCGGCGGGCACGGCCTTCCAGGCGGTACCGGGACTGCCGCCCGGCGTACTCCTCGCCGTGGTGCTCCTGTTGGGCCTGGTGGCCGCGCTGGGCGGGGGCGTCCGCTGGGGGCTGCTGAACGAGATCCTCACCAAGGACGGCTATCTGCCCGGGCGTTCCCTCTTCAACATCCTCAACGGCCTGACACAGACGGTCGGGTTCGCCACCGGCGGGCTGCTCCTGGCCACGATCTCCCCGCGCGTGTGCCTCCTGATCGCCGCCGCCCTGTACCTCACCGCCGCCCTCACCCTCCGCCTCGGCCTCACCGCCCGCCCGCCGCGCACCACGGGCCGCCCGTCCGTCGCGGCGACCTGGCACACCAACGCCGTCCTCTGGTCCTCCCGCCCCCGCCGCCTCACCTACCTCGGCCTGTGGGTCCCCAACGGCCTGGTCGTCGGCTGCGAGTCGCTGTACGTCTCCTACGCCCCCGAGTCGGCGGGCACGCTGTTCGCCTGCGGGGCGGTGGGGATGCTGGCGGGCGATGTGACGGTGGGCCGCCTGCTGCCTCCGGCGGTCAGGGCGCACCTGGCGACCCCGCTGCTTCTCTTGCTGGCCGTGCCGTACCTGGCCTTCGCGGCCCGTCCGCCGCTGCCCGTGGCTGTCGTGTGCGTGACGGTCGCCTCCGTGGGATTCGGCGCGAGTCTGGTCCAGCAGGAGCGGCTGATGTACCTGACCCCGGACGCGCTGTCGGGCCACGCCCTGGGGCTGCACTCGGCGGGGATGCTGACCATGCAGGGGGTGAGTGCGGCGGTGGCGGGGTCGCTGGCGCAGCTCACGTCTCCGGCGACGGGGATGGCGCTGATGGCGGGGGCGTCGGTGGCGGTGACCTCGGGACTGGCGCTGGCGGACCGCGCCCCGGCCCGGAATACGGCCGTCCAGGCGGACGCTGAGGCATAGGTGACGCAAATGCCGCAAAACGCCGCCGTCGAGGAACGTCTCGCGGCGGAGCGTGTTGCCACCCTGACCCAGATCGACGCCCTGACCAGGGATTTCCAGTCCATCGTCGACGCGAACGCCCTGGTCGCCGTCGACGACGAACACGACCCGGACGGTTCCAGCACCGCCTTCGAACGGGCCCACGTCTCCTCCCTCCTCAACCAGGCCCGGCTGCACCTGGAGCACCTGGACGAGGCTCTGGTGCGCCTGCGCGAGGGCCGGTACGGCATCTGCGAGCGCTGTGGGGTGGAGATCCCGGCGGAACGGCTGGAGATCCGGCCGGCGAGCACGCGGTGCGTGGGGTGCGCGGGGGTGGAGCCGCGATAGGTGTGCCTTACACGGACGGGGGCGCGTCTGGCACGATCACCGGGCGGGCGGGTTGTGGTCCGCGAGGACAGGACGGCGGACGCGGGAGCGGTGAGTGCGGGACTCAGAGGGCCAGGTTGTTCCGGCCGAGGTGATGACTGACGGGGCGGGTACGGCGGATGCCGGCCGTACGGCGAAACGGGCCGTGACCGTCTTCCCCCTGCTGGTGCTGGCCGCGGGGGCCCTGGGGATGCTGATGCCGTCGACGTTCGCCGGGGGCAAGGAGGCCGTGCCCTACCTGCTCGGCGTCGTGATGTTCTGCATGGGCCTGACGATGACGTCGGAGGACTTCCAGGGCGTGGTGAAGCGTCCCTGGGCGGTCGCGCTCGGTCTGGTGGCGCACTACGTGATCATGCCGGGCCTGGGCTGGGCGATCGCGGAGCTGCTGGACCTGCCGCCCGCCCTGGCCGTGGGCGTGATCCTGGTCGGCTGCACGCCGAGCGGAACGGCGTCCAACGTGGTGACGTTCCTGGCCAAGGGCGACGTGGCCCTGTCCATGTCGGTGGCGACGGTCTCCACGCTGCTCGCTCCGCTGGTCACGCCGTACCTGGTGCTGCTGCTCGCGGGACACATGCTGGACGTCGAGGCGGGTCCGATGGTCGTCGACATCATGAAGACGGTCCTGGTCCCGGTGGTGGCCGGCCTCCTGATCCGCCGCCTGGCCGCCCCGGTGATCCGCCGTTGCCTCCCCGCGCTGCCCTGGCTGTCGGCCGGGACGGTGGCGGTGATCGTCCTGATCGTGGTGGCGGCGAGCGCCTCCGCCCTGAAGGCCGCGGCGGCGATCGTCTTCCTCGCGGTGGTCCTCCACAATGCCTTCGGCCTCGCCCTGGGTTACGGCGCCGCCCGCCTCGCCCACCTCGACCCCGCCGCCCGCCGGGCCATGGCCTTCGAGGTCGGCATGCAGAACTCGGGCCTGGCGGCCTCGCTGGCGGCGACGTACTTCACCCCGCTGACAGCCCTGCCGGCGGCGGTCTTCTCGGTCTGGCACAACCTCTCGGGCGCGGTGGTGGCGGCATGGATGAACCGGCGTGCCAAGCCGGGTCGACGGCCTGTTCAGCCTCACTCACAGGGTCGGTGAAGCGGGCGGCCCGGTAAGGGAGTTACGTCCTTTCAGCGAACGGACCGGCCCCGCGTGACAGAAGTCGGCGCGGGGCCTGGCCCGTTCGACCGCGGAGGGGGCTGCTCTCAGCCCCGGGCCACGATCTCGGCATCGGCGACGGCGATGGCGATGCCGAGTGCCGTGGAGATGTTGGCCGCCGCCGCCATGACACGGGCCGTGCCGATGATGGGCGCGATGGCGACCAGGACGTCCTGCAACTGTTCGACGGTCACGCCGCTGTCGAGGGCGGGGTCGATGTGGGCCGCGTAGGAGATCGGCGGGGCGTCGGAGGCGGCGAGTGCCGCGATCCGCGTGAGGACGAGCGCGTTCGCGGGCAGTCCGCAGCGCTCGACCGAGTCGACGGTCATGGCGGCGAGGGTGTCGAGGACCGGGGTGTCGGATGCGGTGGACATGTGGCATGCCCTTCTGGTGAGTTCCGGGCCCGAGAGGGTCGGAGACGGAAAGCACGGATGGGGCCCCTCACCAACCGTAGAACGCATCAGGGCCCCGTGCATGGCGCCCCGACGTGCGGGGTCAACCCGGTGAGCCGAGATTGGAAGTAGCCCGACCGGCCGGAGGAGGCCGGTACCGGCAGCGGCCGGCCGGTCTTCGCCCGCGAGGGGAGTCACCATGAAGGACCTCAGATTCGAGCAGAAGCGTCCGCTGTCCCGCCTTGAGGCGGCCGACCAGCTCACGGCACTCGCCACGGCGCTGCGGGAAGGCGGGGAGGCCGAGCTGGATCTCGGCTCGGGAACTCTGAGCCTGCGGGTCCCGGACGACCTGCACGGCGAGATGGAGATCGAGATCGGCAACGGCGAGATCGAGCTGGAGATCGAGTTCAAGTGGTCGACCGGCCGGAAGCGGGCAGCGCCGTCGCCGCCGGCCGCGGCTGCGCAGGAGGTCACGGCTGCACAGGAGGCCGCCACGCGGAAGACCGCGCCCGCGAAGACCGCGCCCGCGAAGACCGCGCCCGCGAAGACCGCGCCCGCGAAGCCCGGGCGCGGCGGCACGAGCGCCGGCCGAAGCAAGGGTGTGAAGCGGGCCGCTGCGAAGAAGTGACCCCGAGCAAGCGCGAAGGCCCTTCCCTGGATCCGTTCCCGCGAGGGCGGGACGAGAGGGCGGGCGATCTGGCAGACGTCGGTGCGTGGGGCGCCAGGCGTAGCGTGGGAGCCGCGGGGCGGAGTCCCGTCGTCGCACCGGTCCTACAGACGGGTGGCCATCATGACCAGCTCGGATACACCACCTGTTCCCCGACATCTGCCCAGTGGCGTCCACGAGGCCGTGCGGCCGGGGTGTGCGCTGCTCCGGCTGGAGACGACCGAGTCACGCAAAGGTGTGCTCGACGGCGCGTGGTGGCCGCGCTCGCGCGACATCGGCGCCGAGCTGCCCGCCCTGTTGAGTGCCCTCGTCGACCACCTCGGCCCCGTGTCCCGTGTGGGGCTGGATGCCGTTGCCTGGGAGGGTCTCCCGACGCGTGTCGTCGTGGACGACCACGTGGTGCGCGTTGATTCCTTCCCGGTCGGTGACGACACGGTCCTGATCACCCGGGGCGACCGGGACATCTTCTCTCTGCTGGTCGTCCCGCCCGACGCGGCACCGGATGCCGCCCGTGCCGCGATGGCCCAGGCGGTCCGGGTGGACAACGTCAGCGACGCGGAACAGATCCTCCTCGACACCGGGAGCGGGCGTGGTCTTGGGGGCTGACTCGGTTCAGATGCTCGGATCCTCGGGTGCTCCGGAGCCCGAGCCCGCGTCAACGCCCCGGGCTCGCGTCGCCGCGGGCCGGGTGGGTGGTGGGGCGGGGCGGCCGGGTGGCC
>NZ_WWKH01000606.1:0-7422 GCF_009865595.1 Streptomyces sp. SID1328
GCCCACGGCGACGCCGAACTCGCCCGCCGCTTCGACGCCGCCCCCGTGCTGCTGGACCTCGACCGGGGCACCTTCGCCGTCTCCGGTACGAAGGTCCGCGCGGATCCCGTCGGCCACTGGGCGGAGATCGAGCCGCCGGTCCGGGCCTGGCTGGCCCGCAGGGTCGTCGTGGTCGGCGCGGAGTCCACCGGTACGACCACCCTCTCCCGCGACCTCGCCGCCGCCCTGCGCGGCCGGGGCGGCCCGCACGCGCTCACCCGCTGGGTGCCCGAGTACGGCCGCGAGCTGACCGTCGCCAAGCTGGCCCGTGCTCGCGCGCTGGCGGCCCCGGACCTGCCTCCGCCGACCGTGGCGGACCTCGACTGGGACGACGCCGACTTCGAACTCGTCGCCCGCCGCCAGAACCGCACCGAGCAGCATGCCGCCCGTACCGGTGGCCCGGTGCTCGTGTGCGACACCGACGCCCTGGCCACCACCGTCTGGCAGGAGCGCTACCGCGGCCGCGCGACCGCCCCGGTCCGGGACCTCGCGCGGTCGATGCCCCCGCGCGCCCTCTACCTGCTCACCTCCGACAAGGACGTCCCCTTCGACGACGACGGCCTGCGCGACGGCGAGCACCTGCGCGGCTGGATGACCGACCGCTTCCGCGAGACCCTCACCACCTCCGGCGTCCCCTGGCAGGAGCTCCACGGCGACCGCCGGACCCGCCTGACCGAGGCCCTCCAGGCGGTGGACCGCCTGCTCGCCGACGGCTGGCACCTGGCGGACCCTCTCGGCTGACCGGTGCCCCCGCTCAGGCGTGCGGCCAGACCGTCACGTCCACCATCAGGAAACCCACTTCGGGCGACACGGTCGACTTGACCTGGACCACCAGGAGGGCGATGTTGCCCGCGCGGTCCCTGGCGCAGATCTCGCTCCCCGTCGCCACGACCGCCAGGGGCAGGTGGTGGCTGGTGGCATGCCGGAGTTCGAACTCGCACGTGTCGTAGGTGGCGCCCTGTTCGGTGAAGCGCGGGAGGAGCACACTGCTGCGGCTCTCCAGCGAGCACTGCTGCGCGCCGCAGGTGAAGCGGATGTCCCCCTTGCGGTCTTTCCGGACGTCCTGGTCGCCGAGGTTCAGGGAGTTCGTCGCGTCCAGGTGCAGGAGGGGCTCGGCGATGGGCAGCGGCGTCGCGGGGGCGGTGGGGGAAGGCCGGGACGTGGCTTCGACCGCGCCGCCCAAGGAGCCGGAGCCGCCGGCGCCCGCCGCCGTTCCCGTCCCGGTTCCCGAGGCACCGGTAGTCGGCCGCTGCGAACCCCTCGCCGTGGCACCGTGCGACCCCGCCGAGCCGAGCGCCGTCCACGCCAGGCCCCCCAGCAGCGCCAGGGACATGACGGCCGCGAGGGCGCCAGCGATCAGTGCCACGCGCGTCCTGCGGGACATCGGCTCGGCCGGCGGGGGCGCGTAGGGCCAGTGCGCGGCGGTGGGCGGGAGCATCCGGGTCGACGGGGCGAGGGGTGCCGGAACCGTCAGCTCCGCCCCCCTGATCTCCCGCCAGACGGACGACCCTGCGCCGCCCTCGGGGGCGGGGCCCATGCGCTCCCCGCACCACTGGACGATGTCCGCCAAAGTGGCCCGGTCCTTGGGATCGGTGGCCAGGCAGCGGGCGAACAGCGGGCGCAACTCCTCGGGCAGCAGGGACAGATCGGGCGTGGAGTGGACGATCCGGTACAGCACGGCGGGCAACGAGCCCTCGCCGTACAGCGGTTCACCCAAGGCTGCGAAGGCCGCCGTCTGGCCGAGGGCGAAGACGTCCGTCGCCGGGGTGATCTCGCCGCCGGACGCCTGCTCGGGAGCCATGAACACGGGCGTGCCCATGGCGGCACCCGTGGCGGTGAACGAGGTGGCGTCGGCCGCCAGGGAGATGCCGAAGTCGATGACGCGGGGGCCGTCGGTGGCCAGCAGCACGTTCGACGGCTTCAGGTCCCGGTGCACGATGCCGGCCTCGTGGATCGCCTGGAGCGCCTCGGCCACGCCCGCCATCAGGCGCAGCACGGCCGGGACCGGCAGCGGTCCGCGCTCGGCCACCACGTCCGCCAGGGAGGGCCCCGGAACGTACAGCGTGGCGAGCCACGGCGGTTCGGCCTCCGGGTCGGCGTCGATCAACTCCGCGGTGTACGCCCCCCGGACCCGGCGGGCCGCCGCGATCTCCCGGCGGAACCGGCGCCGGAAGGCGGGGTCGTCGGCCAGCTCCGACCGTACGACCTTGATCGCAACCGGCCGTCCGCCCTGCGTGTGCGCCAGGTAGACCCGCCCCATCCCGCCCGCGCCGAGCCGCGCGGCCAGCCGGTATCCCCCCACCACGACCGGATCGTCCGCCTGAAGCGGCCGGAACGCCTCGCTGGACGTGTTCATCGACTCTCCCCCTGCCTCGTCCGGCCCCGGAAACGCGTTCCCGTGCAGCACAGTTGACGGGTGATCTTCTCAGAAGGCGAGACCCGCTCACTTACCCGTGCCGCATCCCTTGACGCACCCCCCGTCGGAGGATTAACTCACGTCCTAAATTAAGCCCTGAGGAGCCGACGCGGTTTTCGGGGTTCCCCTCTCCCGGAAAGGGACCGCTGGAGTCATGCGCAGCATCCGAGCCGCGGCCACAGGCGCCGTCGTCATGTCTCTCGCCCTCGCGGCAACGGCGTGCGGAGGAGGTACGGACAGCGGGGACGGAGCCGGTGGCTCGTCCAAGACGCTGACCTACTGGGCCTCCAACCAGGGCGCCAGCGTCGCCGTGGACAAGCAGGTGCTCCAGCCCGAGCTGGACAAGTTCGAGCAGCAGACCGGCATCAAGGTCAAGGTCGAGGTCGTGCCCTGGTCCGACCTGCTCAACCGCATCCTCACCGCCACCACCTCCGGCCAGGGCCCGGACGTGCTGAACATCGGCAACACCTGGAGCGCCTCCCTCCAGGCGACCGGCGCGCTGCTGCCCTGGGACGCCAAGAACTTCGCCAAGATCGGCGGACGGGACCGCTTCGTCGACCCCGCGCTCGGCTCCACCGGCGCCGAGGGCAAGGACCCGGCCGCCGTACCGCTGTACTCGATGGCGTACGCCCTCTACTACAACAAGCAGATCTTCGCCGACGCCGGCATAGACGGGCCCCCGGCCACCTGGGACGAACTCGTCGCGGACGGCGCCAAGATCAGGGCCAAGGGCAAGTCCGTGCTCGGCGCCGAGGGGTCCAACCTCTCCGAGAACGTCCACCACGTCTTCGTCTTCGCCAAGCAGCACGACGCCGGCTTCTTCTCCGCCGACGGCAAGCCCGACTTCACCAACCCCAAGGTGGTCGACGCCGTCAAGCAGTACGTCGACCTCATGGCCAAGGACAAGGCCATCCCGGTGGGCAACGCCGAGTACGCGCAGAACCAGTCCGTCAGCGACTTCGCCAAGGGCAAGCAGGCCATGCTGCTCTGGCAGTCCGCCGCCGCCAACCTCAAGTCCCAGGGCATGAAGGACGACGCCTACGGGGTCGCCCCCGTACCCGTCCAGAAGGGCACCCCCGGACCCGGCGCCCAGGTCAACTCGATGGCCGCCGGCATCAACATCGCCGTCTTCAAGGACAGCCACAACCTCGACGGCGCCACCGAGTTCGTGAAGTTCATGACCAGCGACGCCGAGCAGAAGATCCTCAACAAGGCGTACAGCTCCATCCCGCCGGTCAAGGCCGCGCAAGCAGACCCGGCGTTCGACGGGCCGTCCACCGCCGTGCTGAAGGACACCCTCGCCAAGAGCGCCGCCGCGCTGCCGCAGGTCGCCACCGAGTCGCAGTTCGAGACCGCCGTCGGCACCGCGGTGAAGGACCTGTTCGCCGACGCCGCCGCCGGGCGCGCGGTCACCACCGCCTCCGTCAAGGCCAAGCTGGAGAAGGCCCAGCAGCAGATGCCGGCGGCCTGACGTCCATGACCTCCACCGTTCTGAAGGAACCGGTGCGCGAGGACACCCCCGGTGCGGCGCGCGGCCCGCGCCGCACCGGGCGGTCCCGCCGCACCGCGCTCCCGTACCTGCTCCTGCTGCCCGCCCTGGTCTTCGAACTCCTCGTACATCTGGTCCCGATGGTCATCGGCACCCTGATGAGCTTCCGGTCCATCACCCGCTTCACCCTGCGTGACTGGAGCAACGCCCCCTGGACCGGCCTGCGCAACTACCGCGTGGCCGTGGACTTCGACGCCCCGGCCGGCGAGGCGCTGCTGCGCTCCTTCGCCGTCACCGTGGGCTTCACCCTGCTCTCCGTCGCCCTGTGCTGGGCGCTCGGCACCGCAGCCGCCGTCTTCATGCAGGACACCTTCCGGGGCCGCGGCGTCCTGCGCGCCCTGTTCCTGGTGCCGTACGCGCTGCCCGTCTACGCGGCCGTCATCACCTGGGTCTTCATGTTCCAGCACGACAACGGCCTGGTGAACCACGTCCTGCACGACCAGCTCCACGTCACCGACAAGCCGTCCTTCTGGCTCATCGGCGACAACAGCTTCTACGCCCTGCTCACCGTCTCGGTGTGGAAGGGCTGGCCGTTCGCCTTCCTCATCGTGATGGCCGGCCTGCAGAACATCCCGCGCGAACTCTACGAAGCCGCCGCCCTGGACGGTGCCGGGATGTGGCAGCAGATCCGCCGCATCACCCTGCCGTCCCTGCGCCCGGTCAACCAGGTACTGATCCTGGTGCTGTTCCTGTGGACGTTCAACGACTTCAACACGCCCTACGTCCTGTTCGGCAGGTCGGCACCCGAGGCCGCCGACCTGATCTCCGTGCACATCTACCAGACCACCTTCCTCACCTGGGACTTCGGCACCGGCTCCGCCATGTCCGTCCTGCTGCTGCTCTTCCTGCTGGCCGTGACCGGCGGATACCTGCTGTTCACCTCACGCGGAAGGAGGGCCGGAAATGGCTGACTCGTCGCCCATGGCGCCGCCCCGTTCGTTCCTGTGGTCCCGCCGGATCTTCCTCACCCTGCTCTCCGGCTTCGTGCTGCTGCCCGTCTACGTGATGGTCTCCAGCTCGCTCAAGCCGCTCGCCGACGTCACCGACAAGTTCCGCTGGCTGCCGAGCGAGTTGACGATCCGGCCGTACATCGACATCTGGTCCACCGTGCCGCTCGCCCGGTACTTCGTGAACTCGCTGATCGTCGCCGGCTCGGCCACGATCTGCTCGGTCGTCATCGCGGTCTTCGCGGCCTACGCGGTCAGCCGGTACGACTTCCGGGGCAAGCGTGTCTTCACGGTCACCGTGCTGTCCACGCAGATGTTCCCCGGCATCCTCTTCCTGCTCCCGCTGTTCCTGATCTACATCAACATCGGCAACGCCACCGGGATCGCCCTGTTCGGCTCGCGCGGCGGGCTGATCCTGACGTATCTGACCTTCTCGCTGCCGTTCTCCATCTGGATGCTGATCGGATACTTCGACTCGGTGCCGCGCGACCTCGACGAGGCGGCGCTGGTGGACGGCTGCGGCCCGCTCGGCGCGCTGTTCCGGGTGGTCGTGCCGGCCGCGGTGCCCGGCATCGTCGCCGTCGCCGTCTACGCGTTCATGACCGCGTGGGGAGAAGTCCTCTTCGCCTCCGTGATGACCACCGACACCACCCGCACCCTCGCCGTCGGGCTCCAGGGCTACTCCACCCTCTACGACGTCTACTGGAACCAGATCATGGCCGCCTCGCTCGTGGTGAGCGTCCCCGTGGTCGCCGGGTTCCTGCTGCTCCAGCGCTATCTCGTCACCGGACTGACGGCGGGCGCCGTCAAGTGACCGACTCCCCGCACCTCGAAGGGACTTCCATGTCCGAGCCCATCGACCTCGCCGCCTTCCCGGAGAACTTCCGCTGGGGCACGGCCACGTCGGCGTACCAGATCGAGGGCGCCGTCGCCGAGGACGGCCGCTCGCCGTCGATCTGGGACACCTTCTCGCACACCCCCGGCAAGATCGACGGCGACGACAACGGTGACATCGCCTGTGACCACTACCACCGCTGGCGCGACGACCTCGGCCTGATGCGCCAGCTGGGCGTGGACATGTACCGGCTGTCCGTCGCCTGGCCGCGTGTGATGCCCGGCGGCGACGGCCCGGTCAACCCCAAGGGGCTGGCCTTCTACGACGAGTTGACCGACGCCCTGCTGGAGGCGGGCATCACCCCCTCCGTCACCCTCTACCACTGGGACCTGCCGCAGGTGCTCCAGGACCGGGGGGGCTGGCCGGAGCGGGACACCGCCGAGCACTTCGCCGCGTACGCCTCGGCCGTCGCCGAACGGCTCGGTGACCGTGTCACCCACTGGGCCACCCTGAACGAACCCCTCTGCTCGGCCTGGATCGGCCACCTCGAAGGCAAGATGGCCCCCGGCTGGACCGATCTCACCGCGGCCGTCCGCGCCTCCTACCACCTGCTTCTCGGCCACGGCCTCGCCACGCAGGCGGTCCGCGCCGCCGCGCCCGGCGCGGAGATCGGCATCGTCACCAACCTCTCCACCGTGCACGCCGCCACCGACCGCCCCGAGGACGTGGCCGCCGCACGCCGCCAGGACGGTCATGTCAACCGCTGGTGGCTCGACCCGGTGCACGGCCGCGGCTTCCCCGCCGACATGGTCGAGGTGTACGGGGTGGAACTGCCCGAGAAGCCGGGCGACCTGGAGACCATCGCCGCCCCGCTGGACTGGCTGGGCCTGAACTACTACATGCCGGCCCATGTCGCCGACGACCCGGACGGGCCTGCTCCGTACACCCGTCCCGTGCGCCGGGAGGGCGTACCGCGTACCGGTATGGACTGGGAGATCGACGCGAGCGGCATCGAGGCCCTGCTGCTGCGCCTCACCGAGGAGTACGGCGCCCGCAAGATCTACGTCACGGAGAACGGCTCGTCCTTCCCCGACCGGGTCGGCCCGGACGGCACCGTCGACGACCCCGAGCGCCGGGCCTACCTGGAGAGCCACCTCGCCGCCTGCGCCTCCGCCGCCGCCAAGGGCGCCCCGCTCGCCGGCTACTTCGCCTGGTCCCTGATGGACAACTTCGAGTGGGCGTACGGCTACGACAAGCGCTTCGGCCTCTTCCACGTCGACTACGCGACCCAGGCCCGCACGATCAAGGCCAGCGGGCGCCGGTACGCGGAGATCATCGACACCCACCGCAAGCTCGGGCGCCGCGCGGCCTGAGCCCCCCGGGGCGGGCGCGCTCACCCCGTGCCCGCCCCCCGCCTTCCATGTGACACGCACCAGGCACCGAACTGTCCAGGCCCCCGCACCGCCGACAGATCCTCCCGAGGAGAGCCGCATGCCGTCACGCACCCCCCGCACCCTGCTCACCGCACTCGCCGCCGTCGCCCTGCTCACCGGGACCACGGCCCTCACCGCCCCCGCCACCGCCGCGCCGGCCGCCGCGGCCGCCACCTGGGACACCGACCGCGCCGCCACCGCCT
>NZ_WWKH01000607.1:0-6070 GCF_009865595.1 Streptomyces sp. SID1328
CACCGGAAGCCGGGGCACCCGCAGCCGCAGCCGGGCGGCGAGCCGGGCCGGCCGGTCGGCACCGGCGGCGACCAGCAGGGGCGCGCCGGAGAGGGCGTAGAGGACGTACCGGTCGACGTAGAGCGGGGAGAGCCGCGAGGCCAGCATCAGGGCGGCGGGCGGCACCACGGCGAGCGGCAGGCCGACCCGTGCGCAGGTCAGCCGTCCCGGTGGCCCGGCGAGTCCGGCCAGGCCCAGCAGGGCGAGCACCAGGCAGGTCCAGTACACGCCCTCGCCCGGTCCGAGGAACCAGCGCAGCAGGCTCTCGGCGGTGGCCCAGGTCGGCGGGCGGACCCAGGCAAGCTGGGCGGACTGGGCGTGCGAGACCAGGATCATCGGCAGCAGGGTGAGCACCACAAGCCCGGCCGCGCCCCCCCAGCCCCGCCACACCCGCGCGCCGACGCGGGCGAGCGCGAGGGAGGCCCCGTGGGCGAGGAGCAGCAGCACGGCGAACTCGTGCAGCCAGCAGGTGACCGCGAGGACCGTGCCGTAGGCCCGCCAGGCGCCGGTGCGCACCCCGCGGACGAACAGCAGGGTCGCGCCGGTGGCGGCCGCGGCGACGAGCGCGTACGAGCGGCCCTCCTGGGCGTAGTGGCCGGCCAGCGGCGAGACGGCGTACAGCAGTCCGGCCCACAGGCCGACGCGCGGTCCGGCGAGCCGGACGCCCAGTTCGCCGACGAGGGCGGCGGTGACGGCCGCCGCGCCCACCGAGGGCAGCCGGAGCACCACCTCGTCCGGGTGAACCGCGAGGACGGCGTGCATCAGCAGGTAGTACAGGCCGTGCACCGCGTCGACGCCGTGCAGCAGTTGCCAGATCTGCGGCACCGAGCGGCGGGCGACCTGGAAGGTGACGGCCTCGTCGCGCCACATCCCGCCCCGGTCCACCCCCCACAGCCCGAGCCCGAGCATCACCAGCGCGGGCAGGCACACGGGCGCGCCCCACCGGACGCGCCACGGCACCCCGCCGATCCGCTCCGCGCCCGCGCCGCCCGGCACGACCGCCGTTCTTCCAGCCGCTCGGGGCGGCTGCGTTTCCACCAGAGGCCCGACGTCCACCACGGCCCGATCTTTTGCGATGAGACAGTCTTTTCCGATCATTGACGGCGTATCGGCAGAGATACACCATCCGCGCGGATTAGGCTCCCACGCGATGAACCGTCTCCGTGTCACCTCCGGTCCGGTCCTCGCCCTCGTCGCCGGCTGGCTCGCCACCCGCGCGCTGATGCTGGGGCTCCTCGTCCTCGGCTCGGCGCACGTGCTGGGCGGCGGCTCGGTGTCGCGCGAGGTGTGGCGGCTGTACTTCCACTGGTACGGCGTCCTGTCGCACGGCACGTTCCCCGCGCACGACACGCTCTGGCAGTACCCGCCCGGCGCGGGGCTGGTGCTGCTGGCGCCGGGGCTGCTGCCGGGGCTGTCGTACTTCGAGGCGTTCGTGCTGCTGACGCTGGTGGCGGACGCGGCCGTCGCGGTGGCGCTGGCCGTCGCCGGGCGGCGCACCGGACGCAGTCTGCGCGGCGCCGCGCTCTGGGTGGGCGGGCTCCCACTGCTGCTGCACATGCCGCTGGCACGCTACGACGTCCAGGTCACCGCGCTCGGTGTGGCCGCCCTCCTGGCGCTCGGCCGGTCGCCGCGCACGGCCGGGGTGTTCGGCGCGCTCGGCGCGGTGGTGAAGGTCTGGCCCGCCCTGGTGCTGCTCGGCGTGTCACGCGGACGGGCGACCCGCTCGGCGTGGTCGTGGGCGACGGCGGCCGGCTGCGCCTCCCTCACGGTGCTGGCGCTGCTGTTCGCCAACCCCTTCGCCTTCCTGCGCGAACAGGGTGATCGGGGCGTCCAGCTGGAGTCGCTCGGCGGCACCGCGCTCAACCTCGCCCGGCACGCGGGCTGGTCCGGCACGGTGCGCTACCAGTACGGCTCGATGGAGCTGGTCGGCCCCCACGTGCACACGGTCGCCACCGTCTCCCTGGCGCTGACGGTGGCCGCCTTCGCGCTGCTGGTGGTGTGGCGGCTGCGGGCCCGGCACTTCTCCCCGGCGACCCCGTACGACGCGGCGCTCACCGCGGTGCTGCTGTTCACCGTCACCAGCCGGGTCATCAGCCCCCAGTACCTGATCTGGCTGCTGGGCCTGGGCGCCGTCTGCCTGACCTCGCGGCACACCCGCCAGCGCCCGGTGGCCCTGCTGATCCTCATCGCCACCGGGGTGAGCACCCTGGTGTTCCCGATGAACTACGGCGCGGTCATCGACGGCACCTGGCCGGGCTGTCTGCTCATCCTGGCCCGTAACGTATTGCTGCTGGCCGCCGCCGTGCTGTCCTTCGTCCGGTTGTGGCAGTCCACCCGGCCCCCGGCCAACGTGCCCGCGAGCCGCGCCCTGCCCAAGCCCGGCCGGGTCCCGGACCGTGCCCTGACCGGCTCCTGACGGCCCGGCAGCGACCATGGACCCCATGTCCGAAGCCCCCCGGGTCGCCGTCGTGGTCATCGGCTACGACGACGCCGCCCATGTCACCGACGCCGTGCGCTCCGCGCTGGACCAGGGTCCGGCGGTGGGCGAGGTCGTCGCGGTGGACGACCGCTCCACCGACGGCAGCGCCGAGATCCTGGACCGGCTCGCGGCCGGCGAGCCCCGGCTGCGGGTGATCCGGCACGCCGTCAACAGCGGCGGCTGCGGCACCCCGCGCAACACCGGCACCGACGCGGTGACCCTGCCGTACGTGATGTTCCTGGACAGCGACGATCTGCTGCCGCCCGGCGCGGTGGACGCGCTGCTGCGGGCGGCGACGGAGACCGGGGCCGAGGTGGCGGCCGGGCTGTGCGTGCGCCGGGAACTGCCCTCGGGCCGCGAACATCCCTGGCAGTCCGGCCTGTTCGCGGAGGGGGCACTGATCGGGCACCCCGCCGACCACCCGCACCTCGTCCACGACACCCTGTGCGTCAACAAGCTGTACCGCACCGACTTCCTCCGGGTGAACGGCATCCGCTTCCCCGAGGGCCGCTACCTCTACGAGGACTTCGTCTTCACCGCCCGCGTCCTCGCCGCCGCCCCCCGCATCGCCCTCGTCCCGGACCTCGTGTACGTCTGGCACGTCCGCCGGGCCGCCGAACAGCTCTCGCTCTCCCTGAACCGGGAGCACATCGGCAACTGGCACGCCCGCACCCGCGCCTGCGCCGAGACGTACGAGATCCTGCGGGGGGCCGGGGAGACGGAACTGGCGCGGGCGGCGCGGGCGAAGTTCCTCGACCACGAACTGCGCATGTACCTGCGCGAACTGAGCCTGCGGGACCCGGAGTACCGGCGTGCCTGGTGGGCGCACACCCGCGGCTACCTCGCCGGGTACGACGCCGAGGACTGGGCGCACGACCCCGCCGCACCCGGCACCCTGCTGGGCCGGTTCGTGCTGGTGTCCCCCGAGCCGCACGACCTGCCCCGGCTGCGTGAACTGGCCGCCCGCCCGGCCCGCCTGCTCCCCCCGTACGCCCGCACCCCCGAGGGCACCCCCGTCTGGTCGGACGCGCATCCGGGCGTCGACCTGACCCCGCTGCTGACCTGCCCCACCGAGGCGCTGCCCTGCGCGATGGACGCCGAACTGCTCCCGCACGCCCGCGGCGCCCGGCTCCGGCTGCGCCTGCACGAGCTGTACGACCGCCTCGCCGAGGCGGGCCCGCTGGCGGTGACGGCCCGCTGGCACGACCGTACGACCGGCCGCCCGGTCCGGCACATCACGCTGCCCCTGGTCCGGGCGCCGAACGGCACCTGGACAGCCGAGGCGGCCGTCGACCTGCACGCGCTGGGCGCGGGCGTCTGGGACCTGTGCCTCACCGTCCACTTCAAGGACGGCGCCCACCGGGACATCACCGCCCACGCCCGCACGGACAGCCCCCACCTGCGCAGACGCGCGCTGCCCAGCCCACGCCACCTGGTGCTGCTGGCCCACCCGTACGCCACCCACTCCGGGGCCCTGTCCCTGCGCGTGGCCACCGGCCCGGCGGGGGCGGCGCGGGTGGCGCGCGGGCGGCTGCGGAGGCTGATCGGGGGCTGATGGGGGGCTAGAGCGCCTTCAGCGCGCCCGCCGTCGCCTTCGCCAGGTTCGCCAAGTAGCCCTTGGGCAGCTTCGGGCTGCGGATGATCACCGCACGCCAGTAGAGCGGGCCGGAGATCAGGTCGAGGGCGAGGTCCAGGTCGAGGTCCGCGCTCACCTCGCCCCGCTCCCGCGCCGCCGCCACGATCTTCGACGCGACCCCGTCCTGCCCGTCCCGCACCGCCTTCTGGAGGGTCTCGGCCATCTCCGGGTTGCGGGCGGCCTCCGCCTGGAGGTCGGGGATGATCTGCGAGGCCACCGGGTGGCGCAGGGCGCGCGACATCACCTCGTACAGCAGCCGGAGGTCGCCCTCCAGGGAGCCGGTGTCCGGGGCGGGGAGGCCGAGGACCGCCATCGCGGAGACCACGTCCAGCACCAGGTTGAGCTTGGAGCGCCAGCGCCGGTACACCGCCGTCTTGCCGACGCCGGCCCGGCGCGCGATGCCCTCGATGGACATCCGCGCGTACCCCACGGCGGCCAGTTCCTCGAAGACGGCCGCGCGGATCGCCTCCGTCACGTCCTCTCGGAGCACGGCGGCCCCGGCCGGGGCCCGGCGCGGGCGCGCCGGGGGTTCGTCGGCGTTGGTCGTCATGCCCACCAGCATAGGCGGGACGACGCAACGGTTGCGTTCCGTCGTCGGATGGGCCTACTCTCCCGTTACGACGATACGGTCCCGTCCCGACGTAAGTAAACGGACGGGAAAGCACGCGGAAACGGCGGGCAACGGCCGGACCGCGTTTCCCCCACCACCCGATTCGAAAGCAGCGGATGTGAGCCAGGTCCTCGACGCACCGCCCCCGATGCAGGTTCCGGCCGACGGCGACCTGGCGGCACTGGCCGCCCGGCACGGCCTGACCGTCAGTGGCGCCCGCCCCTCCGTACCGGCGTACGTCCGGCAGCTCTGGGACCGGCGGCACTTCATCACCGCCTTCGCCACCGCCAAGCTGACCGCGCAGTACAGCCAGGCGAAACTCGGCCAGCTCTGGCAGGTGATGACCCCGCTGCTGAACGCGGCGGTCTACTACTTCATCTTCGGCGTGCTGCTGGGCACCAAGCGCGGGGTCGCCGACTTCATCCCGTTCCTGGTGACGGGCGTGTTCGTGTGGACGTTCACGCAGAGCTCGATCATGGCCGGCACCCGCGCCATCTCCGGCAACCTCGGCCTGGTGCGGGCGCTGCACTTCCCGCGCGCCGCACTGCCGATCTCGTTCTGCCTCCAGCAGCTCCAGCAGCTGCTGTTCTCGATGCTGGCGCTGGTCGCGATCATCCTCTGCGTGGGCGTGCCGGTCTCCGCGTCCTGGCTGCTGGCGCTGCCCGCACTGGTCCTGCAGTTCGTGTTCAACGCGGGTGTGTCGATGGTGCTGGCCCGCATGGGCGCCAAGACCCCGGACATCGCCCAGCTCATGCCGTTCCTGCTGCGTACCTGGATGTACGTGTCCGGCGTGATGTGGAGCATCGACCAGCACACCAAGGACCAGCCGCGGGTGATGTCGCTGCTGCTGGAGTACAACCCGGCCGCGCTCTACATCGACCTCATGCGGTTCGCGCTGATCGACAGCTTCGGCGCCGACAAGCTGCCCCCGCACGTGTGGCTCGCGGCGGCCGGCTGGGCGGTCGCCGCCGGGATCGGCGGCTTCATCTACTTCTGGAAGGCTGAGGAGACCTACGGCCGTGGCTGAGCAGACCATCTCCCCCGTCCCGGCCCCGCAGGACGCGAGTGCCGAGCGGGTCCCCACCGTCGTCGCCGACCGCGTCGACATCGTCTACCGGGTCAACGGCACCGGCGCGGGCCGGGGCTCGGCCACCGCCGCCCTCAACCGCATCCTGCGCCGGGGCAAGGCCGAGAAGGCGGCCGGGGTGCGCCGGGTGCACGCCGTGAAGAAGGTGTCCTTCGTCGCCCACCGGGGCGAGGCGATCGGCCTGATCGGCTCCAACGGCTCCGGCAAGTCCACCCTGCT
>NZ_WWKH01000608.1:0-7015 GCF_009865595.1 Streptomyces sp. SID1328
CGCTGGCCGACCCCGGCCTGCTCGGCATCAACGCGGGCGCCTCGGCGGCCGTCGTCACCGCCATCACCTTCTTCGGCGTGACCTCGCTCAGCGGTTATGTCTGGTTCGCGTTCGCCGGTGCGGCCGCCGTGGGCGCGCTGGTGTGGTTCCTCGGCGGCACGCGGGGTGCCACCCCGGTACGGCTCGCGCTGGCCGGCACCGCGATCGGGGCCGCGCTGTACGGCTACCTCCAGGCCGTGATGATCACGGACGACGAGGCGCTCTCCAGGATGCGCTTCTGGACCGTCGGCTCGCTGGACTCCGCCAACGACCGGACCATCGTCCAGGTGCTGCCGTTCCTGCTGGCCGGCATGGTCCTCTCGCTGGCCCTGGCCCGGCCGCTGAACGCCATGGAGATGGGCGACGACACCGCCCGCGCGCTCGGCGCCCACCTCAACCGCACCCGCGCGCTGGCCATGCTGGCGGCGACCGTGCTGTGCGGCGCCGCGACCGCCTCCTGCGGCCCGATCATGTTCGTCGGCCTGATGGTGCCGCACGTGGTGCGCTCCTTCACCGGGCCCGACCTGCGCTGGATCCTTCCGTACGCCGCCGTGCTGTCGCCCGTGCTGCTGCTCGGCGCCGACATCGCCGGCAGGCTCGTCGCCCGGCCCGCCGAGATCCAGGTCGGCATCATCACCGCGCTGATCGGCGGCCCGGTCTTCATCTTTCTCGTACGACGGCGGAGGACGGCGCAGCTGTGAAGACACTCTCCCGGAGCCGTGCGGTGCGTACCCCCGGCGGCCTCTCGCTCCGACTGGACCTGCGCTCCCTGACCGTCGTCGTCCTGCTGCTGGTCGCCGTGCTCGCCGCGGGCGTGGCCCTGATCGGCACCGGCGACGCCCACATCCCCGCCATGGACGTGCTGCGGACCCTCGTCGGGAACGGCAACCCGTACCAGGACTTCATCGTCAACGAACTGCGGCTGCCCCGGCTGCTGGTCGGACTGCTGGTCGGCGCGTCGCTGGGGCTCGGCGGGGCGCTGTTCCAGTCGATCTCCCGCAACCCGCTCGGCAGCCCCGACGTGCTCGGCCTCGCCCAGGGCTCCACCGCGGGCGCCCTGGTGATGATCGTGCTCTTCTCCGGCAGCGCCGCCGCCGTGACGGCGGGCGCGCTGGCCGGCGGCCTGGTCACGGGCCTCGGTATCTATCTGCTCGCCTGGAAGCAGGGGGTGCACGGATACCGGCTGGTCCTGGTCGGCATCGGCGTCTCCGCCGTGCTCACCGCCGTCAACGGCTACCTGATCACCAAGGCCGACATCGTCGACGCCGCCCGCGCGGTGGTGTGGATGACCGGCTCCCTCAGCGGCCGGGACTGGACCCAGGTCTGGCCGCTGCTGATCCTGTGCGCGGTCGTCGTCCCCGTCGTCCTCGCCCACGGGCGGGGTCTGCGCATGCTGGAGATGGGCGACGACGTGGCGTACGCCCTCGGGGTGCGGGTGCACCGGGTACGGCTGGTGCTGATGGCCGGCGCCGTCCTGCTCACCGCCGCCGCCACCGCCGCCGCGGGCCCCGTCGGCTTCGTCGCCCTCACCGCGCCGCAGCTCGCCCGGCGACTGACCCGCTCGCCGGGCCCCAACCTGGTGCCGTCCCTGTGCATGGGCGCCGCTCTGCTGGTCACCGCCGACTGGGTCTGCCAGCGTCTCTTCGGCGCCGACCAGCTGCCCGTCGGCGTGGTCACCGGTGTCGTCGGCGGCGCCTACCTGCTGTGGCTGCTGGTCGGCGAGCGCCGGGCGGGCCGGGTATGAGCGCGGCACCCAGCGGACCCCAGCCGAACACCTCGAGGAGTACCAGCACCGTGAACCGCCTGTCCGCCGAGAACGTCACCCTCGCCTACGAACAGCGCGTCATCGCCGAGCGGCTGTCGGTGGAGATTCCCGACAACTCCTTCACCGTGATCGTCGGCCCCAACGCGTGCGGCAAGTCCACCCTGCTGCGGGCGCTGTCGCGGATGCTGAAGCCGGCCGAGGGCCAGGTGCTGCTCGACGGGCAGGCCATCCAGTCGCTGCCCGCCAAGAAGGTCGCCCGCACCCTGGGCCTGCTCCCGCAGTCCTCCATCGCGCCCGACGGCATCACCGTCGCCGACCTCGTCGGCCGGGGCCGCTACCCGCATCAGGGGCTGCTGCGCCAGTGGTCGGCCGAGGACGAGCGGGTGGTCCAGGAGTCCATGGCGCAGACCGGCGTCGCGGAACTGGCCGAGCGGTACGTGGACGAACTCTCCGGCGGCCAGCGCCAGCGCGTCTGGATCGCCATGGCCCTCGCCCAGCAGACCCCGCTGCTGCTCCTGGACGAACCGACCACCTATCTCGACATCCAGCACCAGATCGACGTGCTCGACCTCTGTGCCGAGCTGCACGAGACGCAGGGGCGCACCCTGGTCGCCGTCCTGCACGACCTCAACCACGCGGCGCGCTACGCCACGCACCTCATCGCCCTGCGCGGCGGCGAGGTCATCGCCGAGGGCGCGCCGAACGAGATCGTCACCGCCCAGCTGGTCGAGCGGGTCTTCGGGCTGCGCTGCCAGGTCATCGACGACCCCGAGACCGGGACCCCGCTGGTCGTGCCCGCCGCCCGCAAGGCGCGGACGGCGAAGGTCACAGCAGCTTCCTGAGCCGGAACAGGTCCATCAGACCCGCCTCCAGCCTGACCCGGCCCGAACCCCAGGCCGAGGCGAAGTCCAGCTCGCCGTCCACCAGGGCCACCAGGTCGTCCCCGGTCAGGGCCAGCCGGATCTGGGCCCGCTCTCCCGGCGGGCCCGGCAGGGTCTCGGCCACCTCGATCCGGCCGCCTCGCATGCGGCCGGCGAAGGTGACGTCCAGGTCGGTGACATGGCAGCTCACCGAGCGGTCCAGCGCGGCGGCCGCGCCGACGTCGCCCCCGGCGCCGCTCATGCTGTCCGAAAGCTTCTCCAGTGCCGTACGGCACTCCTCGATCGTGGCCATCGCGCACGACGGTACCCCAGGCGTTCGCGGTAGCGTCTGGGCATGAGCGAGTCCGCGCCCGAGTCCGGGTCCCCGGCGCCCGAGACCGACCCCGCGGCCCCGGCGCCGCTTGCCGTCCCCCGCACCCCCACCGGGGACGCCGGGGTCGACGCCCGCCTGGCGAGGCTGGCCGGGGCCGACCACCTGCCCACCGAGGGACACCTCGGCGTGTACGAGGATGTACACCGGGGACTGCGCGACGCGCTGGACGCGCTCGACGCCCGCCCGGACCATCCGGCAGCCGCCCCCCGGTGAGGCCCCGCCCGCACCGCCCGTACCGACGCACGAAGACCTGAGCAGGAGCTGAACCGAACGTGGCAGGAGTCGCACGCCGCCGTCTCGACGCGGAACTGGTCCGCCGCAAGCTGGCGCGCTCGCGCGAGCACGCCAGCCAGCTGATCGCCGCCGGACGGGTCACCGTCGGCAAGACCGTGGCGACCAAGCCGGCCACCCAGGTGGAGACCGCCGCCGCGATCGTGGTGCTGAGCGACGACTCCGACCCCGACTACGTCTCGCGCGGCGGCCACAAGCTCGCCGGCGCCCTCGCCGCCTTCGTCCCCCAGGGCCTCGTGGTGGAGGGCCGCCGTGCCCTGGACGCCGGCGCCTCCACCGGCGGCTTCACCGACGTCCTGCTGCGCGCGGGGGCCGCCCAGGTCGTCGCCGTGGACGTCGGATACGGACAACTCGCCTGGTCTCTCAGGAACGATGAACGGGTCGTCGTCAAGGACCGTACGAACGTACGCGAGTTGACGCTGGACGGGATCGACGGGAAGCCGGTGGACCTGGTGGTGGGCGATCTGTCCTTCATCCCGCTCCATCTGGTGCTGCCCGCCCTCAAGCGGTGCGTGACGCCGGACGCGGATCTGGTGATGATGGTGAAACCGCAGTTCGAGGTGGGTAAGGAACGGCTGGGCAGCGGGGGTGTCGTACGGAGTCCGCAACTGCGGGCGGAGGCCGTGCGCGGGGTGGCCGACAAGGCGTGGGAGCTGGGTCTCGGGGTGCGAGGAGTCACCGCGAGTCCACTTCCGGGCCCGTCCGGCAACGTCGAGTACTTTCTCTGGCTGCGTGCCGGAGCCCCCGAGATCGACCCGGCCGACATCGATCGTGCAGTGGCGGAGGGGCCGCGTTGACACAGAACCGAGCGCGTACTGTTTTCCTGCTCGCCCACACCGGGCGTCCCGCGGCGATCCGCAGTGCGGAACTAGTGGTCAAGGGACTGCTGCGGTCCGGCATCGGGGTGCGGGTGCTGGAGGAGGAGGCGTGCGATCTGCCGCTGCCGGGCGAGGTGGAACTCGTCAAGGAGGCGACACCGCAGTCACTCGACGGCTGTGAACTGCTCATCGTCCTCGGCGGTGACGGCACCCTGCTGCGCGGCGCCGAGTTCGCCCGCGCCTCCGGGGTGCCGATGCTCGGCGTCAACCTGGGCAGCGTCGGCTTCCTCGCCGAGGCCGAGCGGGACGACCTGGACCGGGTGGTGGACCGGGTGGTGGCCCGCTCCTACGAGGTCGAGGAGCGCATGACCATCGACGTGGTCGTGCACCGCAACGGTGACATCGTGCACACCGACTGGGCGCTGAACGAGGCGGCCGTGCAGAAGGTGTCCGCCGAGAAGATGCTCGAAGTGGTGCTGGAGATCGACGGCCGTCCGGTCACCGCCTTCGGCTGCGACGGCATCGTGCTCTCCACCCCCACCGGCTCCACCGCCTACGCCTTCTCCGCCGGCGGACCGGTGGTGTGGCCCGAGGTGGAGGCGCTCCTCATGGTGCCGATCAGCGCGCACGCCCTGTTCGCGAAGCCGCTGGTCACCTCCCCCGACTCGGTCCTCGCCGTCGAGGTGCTCCCGCACGTCCCGCCGGGTGTGCTGTGGTGCGACGGCCGCCGCACCATCGAGCTGCCGCCCGGCGCGCGGGTCGAGGTCCGGCGCGGCGCGGTGCCGGTCCGGCTCGCCCGGCTGCACCACGCCTCCTTCACCGACCGGCTGGTGGCGAAGTTCGCCCTGCCGACCACCGGCTGGCGCGGCGCCCGGGACCACTCCTCGGAGTGACAGCGGCGGCCCGTGTGCGCGGCGCCCCCCGGACCTCGTAAGGTCTGTTCCGTGTTGGAGGAGATGCGGATACGGTCGCTCGGGGTCATCGACGACGCCGTGGTCGAGCTGTCGCCGGGGTTCACCGCGGTCACCGGTGAGACGGGCGCGGGCAAGACCATGGTGGTCACCAGCCTGGGCCTGCTGCTCGGCGGACGCGCCGACCCGGCGCTCGTACGGATCGGTGCGGGCAAGGCGGTGGTGGAGGGGCGGATCGCCCTGGCCGCCGGCGCCTCCGCCGTCGTACGCGCCGAGGAGGCGGGGGCCGAGCTGGACGACGGCGCCCTGCTGATCAGCCGTACCGTCTCCGCCGAGGGCCGCTCCCGCGCGCATCTCGGCGGGCGCAGCGTGCCCGTGGGGCTGCTCGCCGAGCTGGCCGACGAACTGGTGGCCGTGCACGGCCAGACCGACCAGCAGGGCCTGCTCAAGCTGTCCCGGCAGCGGCAGGCCCTGGACCGGTACGCGGGCGAGGCCGTCTCCGGCCCGCTGGCCGCGTACACCGAGGCGTACCGGCGGCTGCGGGCCGTCGCCGCCGAGCTGGACGAGATCGTCACCCGGGCCCGCGAGCGCGCCCAGGAGGCCGACCTGCTGCGGTACGGCCTGGACGAGATCGCCGCCGTGGAACCCCGCGCGGGGGAGGACACCGAACTCGCCGAGGAGGCGGAGCGGCTCGGGCACGCCGAGGCGCTGGCCGCCGCGGCCACCGCCGCGCACGCCGCCCTGGCGGGCAACCCCGAGGACCCGGAGGGCATCGACGCCGCCACCCTGGTCGCGGGCGCCCACCGGGCGCTGGAGACGGTCCGGGCCCACGACCCGGCGCTGGCCGCGCTCACCGACCGGATCGGGGAGATCGGCATCCTCCTCGCGGACGTCGCCGGTGAGCTGGCCGGATACGCCTCCGACCTGGACGCCGACCCGCTGCGGCTGGCCGCGGTCGAGGAGCGCCGGGCCGCGCTGACCGCGCTGACCCGCAAGTACGGCGAGGACATCGGCGCCGTGCTGGCCTGGGGCGAGCAGGGCGCCGCCCGGCTGACCGAGCTGGACGGCGACGACGAGCGGATCGGTGAACTCACCGCCGAGCGCGACGCCCTGGGCATCGAACTGGGCGCGCTCGCCGAGACGTTGACCAAGGCCCGCACCGAGGCGGCCGAGCGGTTCGCCGCCGCCGTCACCGCCGAACTGGCCTCGCTGGCGATGCCGCACGCGCGGGTCTCCTTCGACATCCGGCAGACCGAGGACCCCGACGGCATCGAGGCCGGCGGCCGTACGGTCGCCTACGGGCCCACCGGCGTCGACGAGGTCGAGCTGCTGCTCGCCCCGCACCCCGGCGCCCCGCCCCGGCCCATCGCCAAGGGCGCCTCCGGCGGTGAGCTGTCCCGCGTGATGCTCGCCGTGGAGGTGGTGTTCGCGGGCACCGACCCGGTGCCGACGTACCTGTTCGACGAGGTGGACGCCGGGGTCGGCGGCAAGGCGGCCGTGGAGATCGGGCGGCGGCTGGCGAAGCTCGCCCGGACCGCGCAGGTCGTCGTGGTCACCCACCTTCCGCAGGTCGCCGCGTTCGCCGACCGGCAGCTGCTGGTGGAGAAGACCAACGACGGTTCGGTCACCCGGTCCGGTGTGAAGGTCCTGGAGGGTGAGGACCGCGTCCGCGAGCTGTCCCGCATGCTGGCCGGCCAGGAGGACTCCGAGGCCGCCCGCGCCCACGCCGAGGAACTCCTCGCCACCGCCCGCGCGGAGGACTAGGAGGTGTCCCGTGCCGCCGCCCTGCTCACCTCGGCGCTGCTCACCCGAGGTCTGACGGCGGTGCTCCGGCACCGCGCGCCGGGCGGCCGGGACCGCTGGGAACGGAAGAACCACGCGGGCCGCACCGTCGAGCTGTACGCCGGGCCCGCGAGCGCCGCCGCCACCGCGCTCGC
>NZ_WWKH01000609.1:0-9671 GCF_009865595.1 Streptomyces sp. SID1328
GACCGCAGGCCGCCGCCCGGCAGCAGTCCGCGCCCCCGCAGCAGCGCGGCCAGCGCGGACAGCGGGCCCAGCAGAGCGGCGGCCGCCAGCGGCGCAACGCGCCCAGCAAGCTCGTCGTCACCGAGGGCACCCTCGCCGGGACCACCGTGGCGCTCCAGGGCCAGACCATCACCCTGGGCCGCGCGCACGACTCCACGATCGTGCTGGACGACGACTACGCCTCCAGCAGGCATGCCAGGATCTACCCCGACCGTGACGGCCAGTGGATCGTGGAGGACCTCGGCTCCACCAATGGCACCTACCTGGACCGGTCCCGGCTGACGACCCCGACGCCGGTCCCGCTGGGCGGAGCGATCCGCATCGGCAAGACCGTCATCGAGCTGCGGAAGTAGTGCTACACCAATGAATGAGCGCGAGCGGAGCGAGCACGCGGCGGCGGACCGCAATCCGGTCCCCGGCGCGCTCCCGACCGGAGGGTGGGCAGTGTGGCTCGACACGACCGGCTGTACCCGGAGCCGACTGGCGAGGTGCGCATGAGCCTCTCACTGCGCTTCGCCGCCGGATCGCACAAGGGCATGATCCGGGAGGGCAACGAGGACTCCGGTTATGCCGGTCCGCGCCTGCTCGCCATCGCCGACGGCATGGGCGGCCAGGCCGCCGGTGAGGTCGCCTCCTCGGAGGTCATCTCCACCCTGGTCACGCTCGACGACGACGTGCCCGGCTCCGACCTCCTCACCTCGCTCGGCACCGCCGTGCGCCGCGCCAACGAACAACTGCGCTCCATGGTCGAGGAGGACCCCCAGCTCGAAGGCATGGGGACCACCCTCACCGCGCTGCTGTGGACCGGCCAGCGGCTCGGCCTCGTGCACGTCGGCGACTCCCGCGCCTACCTGCTGCGCGACGGCATGCTCAGCCAGATCACCCAGGACCACACCTGGGTGCAGCGCCTGGTCGACGAGGGCCGGATCACCGAGGAGGAGGCCGACGCCCACCCGCAGCGCGCCCTGCTGATGCGCGCCCTCGGCAGCGGCGACCACGTCGAGCCCGACCTCTCCATCCGCGAGGTCCGCGCCGGCGACCGCTACCTGATCTGCTCCGACGGGCTCTCCGGCGTCGTCTCCCACCAGACGATGGAGGAGGCGCTCGCCAGCTACCAGGGCCCGCAGGAGACCGTGCAGGAGCTGATCCAGCTCGCGCTGCGCGGCGGCGGCCCCGACAACATCACGGTGATCGTCGCCGACGTGCTCGACCTGGAGACCGGCGACACCCTCGCCGGGCAGCTCTCCGACACCCCGGTCGTGGTCGGCGCCGTCGCCGAGAACCAGCACCACCTGAACCACGACAACGGCATCATGCAGACCCCGGCCGGCCGCGCCTCGCACCTCGGCCGCCAGGGCCGCAGGCAGTCCGGCGGCGGCCGGCACGGCGGACCCTCCGGTGACACCGAGGAATACGCCCCCGAGGGCAGCTTCGGCGAGTACTCCGACGAGGACTTCACCAAGCCCCGCAAGGGCCGCCGCTGGCTGAAGCGTTCCCTCTGGAGCGCGCTGGCCCTCGCGGTCATCGGCGGCGGCATCTACGGCGGCTGGCGCTGGACCCAGACCCAGTACTACGTAGGGGCCAACGGCGAGCACGTCGCGGTCTACCGGGGCATCAGCCAGGACCTCGCCTGGGTCTCGCTGTCAAAGGTCGAGCAGGACCACCCCGAGATCGAACTCAAGTACCTGCCGTCGTACCAGCAGAAGCAGGTCAAGAACACGATCGTGGTGGCGGGCGGTCTGTCCCAGGCCCGCTCCAAGGTGCAGGCGCTCTCCGTGCAGGCGTCCGCCTGCCGCAAGCAGGCCGAGCGCACCGCCGCCGAGCGCGAGCAGCAGAACTCCAAGACGGGCCAGGGCGCGACCGGCGGCACCACCGGTGCCACCAAGACCGCCTTCACCAAGGCCAGCCCCTCGCCGGACCCCTCGGCCTCCGGGCCGAAGTCGCAGGCGTCGCCCTCGAAGTCCCCGACCGCGTCCGCCACTCCCCGGCCCGGCCCCAGCCTCTCCGAGGATGAGCAGAAGGTCGCCGATCAGTGCGGCAAGCAGTAGGCAAGCCGTGAGAGGCCCCGTCACACGATGAGCAGTACTACCAACACGCCGACGCACCACACGTCCACGATCGGCTCGATCGGTGCGCCGAGCCGCCGCAACACCGAGCTGGCCCTGCTGATCTTCGCCGTGGCCATCCCGGTGTTCGCCTACGCCAACGTGGGCCTGGCCCTCAACGACCAGGTCCCCGCGGGCCTGCTCGGCTACGGCCTGGGCCTCGGCCTGCTGGCGGGCGTCGCCCACCTCGCGGTGCGCAAGTTCGCGCCGTACGCCGACCCGCTGCTGCTGCCGCTGGCCACCCTGCTCAACGGGCTCGGTCTGGTGGCGATCTGGCGCCTGGACCAGTCCAAGCGGCTCCAGGCCATGCACGCGGCCGGCGACAAGGCGACCAACCAGCTGATCTACACGGCCCTGGGCATCGCGCTCTTCGTGGTCGTGCTGATCTTCCTCAAGGACCACCGCACGCTCCAGCGCTACACCTACATCTCCATGGTGGTCGCGCTGTTCCTGCTGCTGCTCCCCCTGGTCCCCGGCCTCGGCGCGGACGTCTACGGCGCCAAGATCTGGATCCAGATCGGCAGCTTCACCATCCAGCCCGGTGAGTTCGCCAAGATCGTGCTGGCGGTCTTCTTCGCCGGATATCTGATGGTCAAGCGGGACGCGCTCGCGCTGGCCAGCCGCCGCTTCATGGGTCTCTACCTGCCGCGCGGCCGCGACCTCGGCCCGATCCTCGTCGTCTGGTTCATCTCGATCCTGATCCTGGTCTTCGAGACCGACCTCGGCACCTCGCTGCTGTTCTTCGGCATGTTCGTGATCATGCTGTACGTGGCCACCGAGCGCACCAGCTGGATCGTCTTCGGTCTGCTGATGTCGGCGGCCGGCGCGGTCGGTGTCGCCAGCTTCGAGCCGCACGTCCAGACCCGTGTCCAGGCGTGGCTCGACCCGATGGGCGAGTTCAAGGCCAGCCGGTCCGGCATCCAGGACGGCATCATCCACTCCGAGCAGGCCATGCAGGCGCTGTGGGCGTTCGGCTCCGGCGGCACCCTGGGCACCGGCTGGGGCCAGGGCCACTCCGAGCTGATCGGCTTCGCCGCCAACTCCGACTTCATCCTCGCCACCTACGGCGAGGAGCTGGGTCTCGCCGGCATCATGGCGATCCTGCTGATCTACGGTCTGGTCGCCGAGCGCGGTGTGCGCACCGCACTGGCCGCCCGCGACCCGTTCGGCAAGCTGCTCGCCATCGGCCTCTCCGGCGCGTTCGCCCTCCAGGTGTTCGTCGTGGCCGGCGGTGTGATGGGCCTCATCCCGCTGACCGGTATGACGATGCCCTTCCTCGCGTACGGCGGTTCGTCCGTCATCGCCAACTGGGCGCTCATCGGCATCCTGATCCGCATCAGCGACACCGCCCGGCGCCCGGCACCCACCCCGGCCGCCAACCCCGACGCCGAGATGACGCAGATCGTGCGGCCCGGCGCCACCGGGCCCGACCCGCAGTGAGCGCGGCGGGCGGCGGGACCGTACCTCAGGGCGGGTCCCGCCGGGCTTTCGGCGCGTCCCCGTCCACAGGCAGTGCCCCTAGACTGTGGGCGGCCAAGGACGGGGGCCAGCCCCAGCGACACCGAGAGACCGAAGCGACAGGCGCCCCTGTCAGCTCGTGGAAAGGCCGGACGTGAACAAGCCCCTGCGCCGCATCGCCATCTTCTGCGGACTGCTCGTGCTGGCCTTGCTGATCCGCGACAACTGGCTCCAGTACGTCCAGGCCGACAAGCTCCGCACCGCGAGCGACAACCGCCGCGTCGCCATCGAGCGCTACGCCGCCCCGCGCGGCGACATCATCGTGGACGGCGAGCCGATAACCGGTTCCGTGTTGACCAAGGCCGGCGACTACAAGTACAAGCGCACGTACAAGAACGGACCCATGTGGGCGCCGGTCACCGGCTACTCCTCCCAGGCGTTCGACAGCACCCAGCTCGAGAAGATCAACGACGGCATCCTCACCGGCAACGACGACCGGCTGTTCTTCCGCAACACCCTGGACATGCTGACCGGCAAGCCCAAGCAGGGCGGCAACGTCGTCACCACGCTCAACTCCGCGGCGCAGAAGGCCGCGTACTCCGGGCTGAAGAACCAGGGCGGCAAGGGCGCGGTCGTCGCGCTGGAGCCCTCCACCGGCAAGATCCTCGCGCTGGCCTCGTACCCCTCGTACGACCCGTCGTCCTTCGCGGGTTCCCGTGACAGCGACGCGGCGGCCTGGTCGAAGCTGCAGAAGAAGAGCGACGCCTCCGACCCGATGCTCAACCGGGCGCTGCGCGAGACCTACCCGCCCGGCTCGACCTTCAAGGTGGTCACCGCCGCCGCGGCGCTGGAGAACGGCAAGTACTCCTCGGCCGACCAGAAGACCGACAGCCCGCTGCCCTGGGTGATGCCCGGCACACAGACCGAGCTGAAGAACGAGGGCAACATCCCCTGCAAGGACGCGACGATGCGGGTCGCGCTCCAGTACTCCTGCAACACCGTCTTCGGCAAGATCGGCGCCGACCTCGGCAACGACAAGATGCTGGCCGAGGCGAAGAAGTTCGGCTTCGACTCCGAGCAGTTCGTGCCGATCCGCGCCAACGCCTCGGTGTTCTCCAAGGACATGAACGACTCGCAGACCGCGCTGTCCTCCATCGGCCAGTTCAACACCGCGGCCACCCCGCTCCAGATGGCCATGGTCGCCTCGGCGGTCGCCAACGACGGCAAGCTGATGAAGCCGTACATGGTCGACTCTCTGCAGTCCTCCAACCTGGACCCGGTGGAGAAGAGTGAGCCGCAGGAGATGAGCCAGCCGCTCTCGCCGGGCAACGCGCAGATCCTCCAGTCGATGATGGAGACCGTCGTCAAGGACGGCACCGGTAAGAACGCGCAGATCAACGGCGTGACGGTGGGCGGCAAGACGGGTACCGCGCAGCACGGTGTGGAGAACAGCGAGAACCCCTACGCGTGGTTCCTCTCCTACGCCAAGCTGCCCGACCACAGCTCGCCGGTGGCCGTGGCCGTGGTCATCGAGGACGACAACGCGGTCCGCGACGACATCTCCGGTGGCGGCCTGGCCGCCCCGATCGCGAAGAACGTCATGGAGGCGGTCATCAACTCCAAGAAGTGAACCCGCTCACGTGCCCTTCACATCGCCGCACGTTGCGATACCGGTCCGGTATCGGGTTATCGGCTTGGCCAGGTCACACAGAGCGAGCCGGGTACGGTAGGCCCGGACGGAAGCTCCGGCCGCGCACACCCGTGCCGGGCGGGACCGACGGAGAGGGCTGGTAAGTAGCTATGGAAGAGCCGCGTCGCCTAGGCGGCCGGTACGAGCTGGGCCACGTACTCGGCCGTGGTGGCATGGCAGAGGTCTACCTCGCGCATGACACCCGCCTCGGCCGCACCGTGGCGGTGAAGACGCTGCGCGCGGACCTCGCGCGTGATCCGTCCTTCCAGGCCCGGTTCCGCCGGGAGGCCCAGTCTGCCGCCTCGCTCAACCATCCTGCGATCGTCGCGGTCTACGACACGGGCGAGGACTACATCGACGGGGTCTCGATCCCGTACATCGTGATGGAGTACGTCGACGGCTCCACGCTCCGTGAGCTGCTGCACTCCGGGCGCAAGCTGCTGCCCGAGCGGTCGATGGAGATGACCATCGGCATCCTCCAGGGTCTGGAGTACGCCCACCGCAGCGGCATCGTCCACCGGGACATCAAGCCGGCCAACGTCATGCTGACCCGCAACGGCCAGGTCAAGGTGATGGACTTCGGCATCGCCCGCGCCATGGGCGACTCCGGGATGACGATGACGCAGACCGCGGCCGTGATCGGCACCGCCCAGTACCTCTCGCCGGAGCAGGCCAAGGGCGAGCAGGTCGACGCCCGGTCCGACCTGTACTCCACGGGCTGCCTGCTCTACGAGCTGCTGACCGTCCGTCCGCCGTTCGTGGGCGACTCCCCGGTGGCCGTGGCCTACCAGCACGTGCGCGAGGAGCCGCAGCCGCCGAGCGTGTTCGATCCCGAGATCACGCCGGAGATGGACGCGATCGTCCTCAAGGCGCTGACCAAGGACCCGAACTACCGCTACCAGTCGGCCGACGAGATGCGCGCCGACATCGAGGCGTGCCTCGACGGCCAGCCCGTCGGCGCGACCGCGGCCATGAGCGCGGTCGGCTACGGCTACGGGGACGACCGGGCGACCACCGCGCTGCGGCAGGAGCCGGCCGGGGCGACGACGATGCTCCCGCCGATGAACCCGGACGACGGCGGCTACGGCTACGACGACCGGCCCGACCGGCGGCGCCAGCAGAAGAAGAACAACAACACCTCGACGATCCTGCTGGCGGTCGCGGGTGTGCTGGTGCTGGTCGGCGCGATCCTGATCGGCATGTGGATCTTCTCCGGCAAATCCGAGAAGCCGTTCCCGGCGCCGAACTTCGTGGGCAACACCGTCGACGACGCCCGGAAGATGGCGGAGGCGTCGGACCTGAAGCTGGGCGACATCACGCGGAAGCCGTGTGAGAACCAGCCCAAGGGCAAGGTCTGTTCGCAGAGCCCGACGGAGGGCTCGGACGTCAATAAGAACGACACCATCACCCTGGTCGTCTCCACGGGCGCGCCCAAGGTGACGATCCCGAGCGTCATCGGACTCCCCTTCGACCAGGCGCGGGAGAAGCTGGAAGGCGACGACTACCAGCTCACGGTGAAGAAAGAGACCCGCGTCTCCAGCGACACCCCGGACAACGTCGTCGACCAGAACCCCACCGGCGGCAAGCAGGTGCAGAAGGGGTCCACGATCACCCTGATCGTCGCCAAGGCCGAGGAGAAGGTCACCATCCCGGACGTCAGGGGCAAGTCCTGCGACGAGGCCAAGGCCGACCTCCAGAACGCAGGTCTCGTCCCGACCTGCAACGACCAGCCCGTGCCCGACCCGGCCCAGAAGGACAAGGTCCAGGGCACCAACCCCGAGATCGGCCGTCAGGTCAAGAAGGGCACCCCGGTCTCCATCAGCGTCGGCAAGAACGACGCCCCGGAGCAGGTCCAGGTCCCGGACGTCACCACGCAGTCCCTGAAGGACGCGCGCAACACCCTTCAGGGCCTCGGCCTCCAGGTGAACGCCCAGGGCCCGGGAGCCGGCGACGAGAACTCCACCGTCCTCACGCAGAGCGTCCAGCCCGGCACCCAGGCCAACAAGGGCGACACCATCACCCTCATCTCGGCGAGCCAGGGCAACAACGGCAACAACGGCGGAGGCGGCCTCGGCGGAATCTTCGGCGGCCCCAACGGCTGACCCCCGCTCCGCTCTGATCAACAGACAGTCCTCCGGCACCGGTGGGTGCCGGAGGACTGTGTCGTTTTCCGATCGTGCCCTCATATGCCCGCAGGTCGTTGACAGTGCATGATCGACGAAAACGTACTCCTGGAATCCAGGACACTGCGCACCAGCGCGCTGGACCGCATCGAGGTACTGGACCGGGTGAAGACCCTCTCCCTGCTTCCGGACGGCCTGCACGTGACGACGGCGATGGTGGCGACCTACTTCGGGGTCACCGTGGAGGCTGTGCGCCAACTGACCCGTCGGCATCGGGAGGAACTCGCCGCCAACGGCATGGCGGTGCTGCGCGGCGCTGACCTGCGGCAATTCGAGAGTGACAACGTGTCACTCTCGCTGGGAAGTTATCCACAGGCCCGTCGGAGCCTCACGGTCTACTCCCGCCGCGCCGTCCTCAACATCGCCATGCTCCTGCGCGACAGCGAGGTCGCCCGGCGGGTGCGTACGTACCTTCTGGACGTGGAGCAGGCGTCCCGAGCCGAACTCGGCGGCCCCGCGCTGAACGACCGTATCGACCAGCGGATCGCGCACGTCCTCGGCAAGACGGTCGTGCCGATGTTCAACGTGCTGATCGAGGCCTCGGGCGAGCATCAGCGGGAGCTGGTGGCGATGCGGGACGGGGTGGGGCGGATCGAGCAGCGGCTGCGGGCGCATCATGGGCGGCTGCGGCGGTTGGAGTACCGCAGGCCGTGATCAGCGGAGTTCCGCCGGAGGGGTGCGCTTGGCGTCGACCTTCTCCGTGCGGACCAGCTCGGCCCAGACCACGTAGCGGTAGCGGCTGGTGTAGACCGGGGTGCAGGTGGTCAGGGTGATGTAGTGACCCGGCTTGGTCCTGCCGGACTCCTTGGGGACCTGTGCCAGGACGTCGACGTTGTACTTCGAGGTCTCCGGGAGGATCGAGTAGACCTTGTAGACGTACCACTTGTCCCTGGTCTCGAAGACGACCGGGTCGCCCTCGTGGACCTTGTCGATGTTGTGGAACTTGGCGCCGTGGCCGTCGCGGTGGGCGGCGAGGGTGAAGTTGCCCTTCTTGCCGGTCGTCGGGAGCATGGCCCTGGCCGGGTCGGTGTAGTAGCCGGCCACACCCTCGTCGAGGACGTCGGTGGAGGTGCCCTTCGCCACCAGCACAGCGCCGTTGCGCATCGCCGGGACGTGCAGGAAGCCGATGCCGTCCTTGGTGTCCAGCGCGCCGGGCCCGGCCGCGGAGTCGGCCCAGTGGTCGCGGACCCGGTCCGCCTGCCGGTCGGCGTGCCGGTCGGCGACGACGTTGGTCCACCACAGCGAGTAGACGACGAACAGCCCGAGCACCACCCCGGCCGTGATGAGGAGTTCCCCGAGGAAGCTGACCGCCCGCGCGATCGGCCCCTGCCCCCGCGGCGGACCCCCGCCCCTACGGGACGCGGCCGTGTGCTCTTCGGTGCCGTCGGCGGTCGCTGCCACAGATCCCCTGCCCATGTTCGGCTCTTCGGCTGGTGAGACGGACCGCCGCTACTGGATGAGCGCGTCCGGCTTGCCCTTGCTGCGCGGGCGTTCCTCGACCATCTTGCCCCAGACGATCAGCCGGTACTTGCTGGTGAACTCGGGCGTGCAGGTGGTGAGGGTGATGTACCGCCCCTGCCGGGTGAACCCGGACCCCTGCGGCACCGGATTCAGCACGCTGGTGTTGGACGGCGGAGTCACCGGCAGCATCGACGCCACCTTGTACACGAAGTACTCGTCCTGCGTCTCCACCACGACCGCGTCGCCCGCCACCAGCCGGTTGATGTAACGGAACGGCTCCCCATGGGTGTTGCGGTGCGCCGCGAGCCCGAAGTTGCCGGTCTTGTCGTACGGCATCGCCGTCTTCAGCGGCGCTTCCCCGTAGTGCCCGACCATCCCCTTGTCGAGCACCTTCTTGTTGCTGACGCCCTCCGCGATCGGCGCGACCACGTCCAGCTTGGGGATGTGCAGGATGGCGAACCCCTGCCCCGGCTCGAACGCCCCCGGCGCCCGCTTGCCGTTCGCCCAGTCGTCCTGGAGCTGGCTCGTCTCGCTGCCGGCCTCCGCATGGGCCCGGACGTTGGTCCACCAGAGCTGGTAGGTGACGAACAGCAGCATGACCACGCCGGTGGTGATGAAGAGTTCGCCCACCGCCCGGCTCACCATGACCGCCGCCCCCGGCTTGCGCGCCCGCGCCTGCTGCCGGGCCTCCACCCGCGACAACGGCCGCGCCGGGCCGTCCGCGACGGCCGGTGC